>CAMVHR010000129.1 GCA_947167345.1 uncultured Treponema sp. | reverse complement strand
AGCCTGAATAAAATGGGTATTTGTAATGATGCTGTTGAGCTAAAATACAAAATTGATTTTTATTCTTTAATAGAGGATATAAAAAATAATCTGGAGGAATTATGATATTTTATTTGAAAGTTAATCTTGAATTGAATTTTGCTTTTAGATGTATTCAGTTCTGGACTGACGTTGCTAATATGTATGGAGCAGATGTTTGCATTATTTGTGATAAAGAATCCTTAAAAGAAAAAATTCAAAAAATAGTTCATTTTTCTACCGAACCTAGATGGCTTTCTTCTGCTTATAATGATTTAAAGCCATGTGTTGAAGGTGTATATTCTGAATGTTGGTATAAGGCTGGATATGCCCATTTGACTGCTTTCTTTGATGCAAGTAAGAATGGATATGATTCATTTTGGAATATTGATGCTGATGATACACAACCTTGTCTTTCGCATAAAAAAACTGTCGAGTTGTTAAAAAAAGTTTCTGATTACGCAGAACATGAAAATTTAGATATTATTAGTCTTGATATGCATGATTCAAGATGTGAACATAATCATTTTTCTTTTGGTGTTGCTTACTGTAATCATGGTTGTAAAGTTTTTGAATTTTATAAGAATCCTGATAAAAATTGGAGGGATTTTAAAAGTCTTGAATCTTATAATGTTGACTGGTATGCAACATATTTACGAGATGCAGGTAAAATTTCTGTAAAAAGTTTTTATGCTGAAAATCTTTGGTTTATTCATTTTGGACTTTTATATAATTTTGATTTAGCTTTACATGGTCTATATCATTTTATTGATGGTCACGTTTATATGCCTTTATATGAGAGTCTTGGGGCTGGAAAAATGTCTTTCAAAATTCATACTGATGTAGTTTGCTTTGATTTAGGAATTACTAATAATGAAAATTTTGAAAATGTCAGAGAGGAGCTTTTCTTCTTTACACCTTTAAAGCATTGGTATTTAGGTTGTCAGATAGAAGAACCTGAGGAAGTCGTTTCTTATAATTCCTTGTCTTATAGAATAGGAAGATTGATAACTTTTATTCCTAGAAAATTACGAGAAATTCTTAAAACTTCTCTAAAATCTTTGCATAGGTAAAATCTTCTTACAAGCTTTTTGTTAATCCTTTCTTTCTTAAGTTTTTTGACAAACTTTAAAGGAAGCCCTATTTGGGGCAATTTCGTTCTTTGACATTTCTATTTTTCTTGAAATTGAAGTCGCTTTGAAGTATCGTTTGAACTACTTCAAAGTCTTGCCTCTTCTATATGTTTTAATTCAAATTAAACTTATTGGGCAAAGCCATGTATCACGGTTATATGGGACAAGTTCATCTGCCATGCATAGAATTAACGCTGGCTTTACAGGTATGGAAAGTTTTTTTAGTACTCCAAAATTCTTATCCGCATCGTTTGGGTTTTTTGCTTTTTTTATTTCAATTGGATAAACACCGTCTGCATTTACAATGAAAAGGTCTATTTCCTTTTTGTCTATGTCCCTGTAATAGTAAAGATTCAAATCTTTGCCAGTGTTGTAATAACTTTTTACTATTTCAGAGATGACAAATGTTTCAAAAAAAGCTCTGGCCATTGCCCCGTTTGCCAATGTTTCTGCCGAAGGCCATCGGCAAAGATACGCTGCAAGTCCTGTATCCATAAAATAAACTTTTGGTGTTTTTACAAGACGGCTCGTTATGTTGTTATAGTACGGATGCAAAATAAAGATGATGCCGCTCCGCTCAAGCATTGTAACCCATGCTTTTGCAGTGGGAGCTGAAACACCTACATTTTTTGCAATTTCATCGTATTTGAGTTCCTGCCCGGTTCTGGCAGCCATAAACACAAGAAAGTTGTAAAATTCATTGAGTTTTCCAACCTGTTCCAAGTCATGTATGTCCCTTTCAATGTATGTGTTTATATAGTCCATGAAAAAGCGTTCTCTTGGAATGCGAGAGGCATTTAGCTTTGGCATGCCTCCTTTAAAAATTCGTTCAAAAACATCATTTAGTGATTTTAATGTCTCAACAGGTTTCTTTTGTTTAAGATTAGAAATTTCTGCTGAAAAAGCATCCCTTGGGATACCAGCAAGTTCGCTTTGAGAAAATGAAGAAAAGGAAAAAATTCCGACCCTGCCTGCAAGTGTTTCTGATATTGACTTCATCATTCTGAACTGTTGGCTTCCTGAGAGCCAGAACATTCCGTTGTTGTCACTGCCTGAAAGAGCTTTTGCATCAACGATTTTCTTGATTTCAAGTAGTAAATCTGGTACACGCTGAAATTCATCGATTATCAGTTTGGTTCCGTAGGTCTCAAAGAAAAGTTCTGGGTCGGTTTCTGCAAGGTGTCTGGCTGTTCTGTCATCAAGAGTGACATATCGGCGGTCTTTTTCTTTGATGGCATTAAGCATTGTTGATTTTCCTACCTGTCGCTGACCGCAGAGGGCTAGTACTGGATAATATGAAGAACTTTCGAGGAAAGTTTGTTCTAGAGTGCGCTTAATATACATAAAAACCTTGAGAAATCTAAAGTGTGACTTTACCTTACC
>CAMVHR010000128.1 GCA_947167345.1 uncultured Treponema sp. | reverse complement strand
TGAAGGTGGCCCACCATGCGTACGTGCTGGAAACGGGACGCATCAAGATGGAGGGAAGCGGCAGGGAACTGCTGGAAAACGAAGAGATTAAAGAGGCGTATTTGGGGAAAAAGAAAAAGTAAAAGAAAGATTTTTGCAATGAAACATAAAAGCGTGCAGGGATTTCACAAAACTGTGTGCGTGTTTGTGATTCCATGGACTTATGCGCCTGTGGCTTCGAAACTCGGTGCTTCGCACCTCAAACAGTCTCGCCACCGCGGCGCATTTCATCTCATGGAATGACACAAACCCGCCCAGTGTTTTGCTCAATCTCTGCACGCTTTTGTTTTATGCTCAATTACTCTTAACGACCAGGGGACAAGGAAACCAGATTTTTCTCACAAACTTCATAGAATTCTATAAATGAAAGTGCTACAATATAAATGGGCAAGGTTTTTCTCTGCCGTGTGTGCAAGCAGGGAAAAGAAAAGCTTTGCGCCAAAGACAATCGTTCCTTGATGTTACGAAAGGGATGATTGCATGTATAAAACGTCTTTGGATGAAAAGAACAAAACTGGAAGAACTGGCAGTACGGCAGATATAGTTTCAGATGAAAAAACTGAACTCTCCAATGGTGAAATTAATTCCGTAACAACAAGCAATATAGCAGGCTTTGAGGTGCTTTGTGATGGCAAGCAGACTTATGTGAACGGTAAACTTCTCAACCGCTTGAATGACACCTATTCCAAATTTGTGTTTGCCAATGAGCCTTACAAGGATACTACACTGAGCCTGATTAATAGCTGCTTTGAACTGGAAGGCAATAAGAGACTTGTTGATTTCGAGTTCAAAGACCGCGAACTTGATCCGGCTACATTGGGCAGCAAAGGCGTGCTGCTTGATGTATACGGGACATGCAGTGACGGAACGCTTGTGAACGTGGAAATACAGATTTCCAATTTAAAAAGCATGAACCGCCGGACGTTGTATTATTGGGCTTTGCTGTATGGCAGGCGGCTGAAGGCAGGGGAAGATTACAAGAACCTGGACCGTACGGTGATTATCAGCATCTTATCGTACAACTTGTTTGAGGAACAGATTTGGTCAAGCTATCACAGTTGCTTTGCGGTGCTGAATACGAAAGATCTGAGACACAAACTGTCAGAGGATTTGGAAATCCATTTTGTGGAACTGCCGAAATGGCACAAGGGAGACGTAGCAAGGTTGAACAGCCTGGAGCGTTGGCTGGCGTACCTGTCACCGGAAACGACAGATGAAGAGAGGAGGCAGCTGGCGATGGAAGATGCGGCAATTGATACAGCGATGAAAGCGGAAAAGACGTTTTTGTCTAATTCAGGCTATCTCACAGCTTACGAGCGGCAGCAGATGTACCTGCGCGACATGAGAGCCATGAAGGAAGCGGCCAGGGATGAAGGGCATGAAGAAGGCTTTACAGCAGGCCGCGCAGAAGGTCGTGCAGAAGGTCGTGCAGAAGGCCGTGCAGAAGGCCGTGCAGAAGGCCGTGCAGAAGGACTGGCTGAAGGTCGTGCAGAAGGCCGTGCAGAAGGACTGGCTGAAGGTGAAGCAAAGGCTATGAGGAAAAATATTTCTGCATTGCGCCGTAAAGGTAAGTCTGCCTCTGAAATAGCCGAGTTGCTAGACATCAACCTTGCAGAAGTTGAAGCTTATATTCAGCAGGATAAACAGTAAGCCGCTATAAGTTATTGTAATAGATCAAGGAAAAAAGTGAACGATTGTCTTTTATAATACAGTGCACACACCACAGCCTGCAGGCAAAGAAAAACCTGCAGGCTATATTTTCATGCTTACATGACTCTAGCGGAGGAAACCCTGAATCACGCCTCTTCTGGCAGTTGAAATGCACTGACAGACAGTCATTTCTACAGCCAAAGCTTCCAATAAAGACTTTACCTTTATATATTAAGAGGTGGGACGCCTTAACCTCACTATTCATGCGGGTTTGCGCTTTGAGGTTGGTCGTTTTAACGACCAAGGGGAGGAGGAACTGCATTTTTAGCTTGTTTGTGCTATAATAAAAGGTAAAGAATAATCAGAAAGGGGCCATGCCATGACTAATCCTGTACTGACAAGAAACACAACCGTTCTGCGTGGCACCGGCGCCACCGTCCAGGGCATTGCCCTGATTACCTTGCTGTATCTGGGCTTTGTTGTCTCCGCCGCCATGATGGCCTGGCAGCATCCGGAACTGTTTGCGCCCCGTATCATCGTGCTAAGCTTTGCCGGACTTGGTGTCGGTCTCCTTGTCAGTTATTTTCCAAAATGGGCCAATGTGCTGGGGCCGGTATACGCCATCTTGGAAGGTTTCCTGATCGGCGTGTACTCCATGCTGCTGGAAACACGATACCCGGGCATCGTCATGGAAGCTGCTACCAGCACCTTCGGCATCGCCTTTGCCTGCGCTGTGTTGTATGGCAGCGGCTTGGTGAAAGTAACAGATAAATTTATGAAAATCGTGTTCACCCTGACAGCAGGCATTGCTACCATTTACCTGATTGACCTGATAGCCTGGTTTGCCTTTGATACCAACGTGCCTCTGTTGC
>CAMVHR010000127.1 GCA_947167345.1 uncultured Treponema sp. | reverse complement strand
TAGTATGCGGCTTTACGCCGCTTATAAAAAAGTATAATAATAGAAGCATACGCTTTAAAAAGTTGTACAGAATTTTCTTAAAGAAAAATAGGATTTAAGAAATATAATTCTGTATAAGATATATATATGTCATAACAAAGCTTCAAAGCCGACAAACCGGTCAAGCCGGTTTGCGGTTTAAGCAATTGTTATGACGACAGGCGCACTGGGGCGCATTTGTGTAGCATGGCAAAAAAGAAGAAAAAACAAAGTAAATCTCTAGAATCTCTTTTGTCACTAATCGGATGGATTATAATTTTGCTAGGATTAGCCATTTTATTTATTACAACTTATTTAATAGATTCAGATTCATTTTTTAACAAATTTTTTAACAAATATACGATATCAATTTTTCTTTTTATTTTGGGACTAGGCTTTTTCTTGATTTGGCCCAAAGAATTAAAAGATTACGAAAATGATGAAATTCCAATAAGCTTACACGCAAAATTTTTAGTGTTACCTCCCTTTTTTGGAACATTGCTCATCTTTACATCATTATGGATTCTTTTTAAATTGTGAAGAAAGAAATAAGAATATTTTATCAGCAAGTTAAGTTTGCTGATAAAATGAATTGAACTATATGGCAGGAACGAAGAAGCCGTTGTATTAGTTAAATAACAAAATCAGGTCAAGCCTGATTTTCTTTACCTTGACAAATACTTCCGTCTTGCGTTAGTATATAATTATGATAAATTCATTTGGAGATTCTGAAACAGAATTAATTTACAAAGGTCTTAGAAGCAAAAAATTGCCACCGACCATTCATAATGTTGCACGGCGGAAACTCCGAATGATAGCGGCAGCAAAAGAAGTAAAAGATTTAAGAATTCCGCCAGGAAATAATCTTGAACAGTTGGTAGGAAATCTTGCAGGGCTTTGGTCAATCCGTATAAACGACCAATGGAGAATTGTATTTACCTTTGAAAATGGAGGCGCGGACAATGTTAGAATCACAGATTACCACTAATGACAAACTACCAAATATTCACCCCGGAGAAATCCTGAAGGAAGAGTTTCTTGTTCCAATGAATATTTCTGCATATCGTTTGGCAAAAGAAATTAATATTCCTCAAACTCGCATTTCCGAAATCATTCATGGAAATCGCTCCATTACAGCCGATACTGCAATTCGTTTCTCTAAGTTTTTTGGAACAACCGCAGAGTTCTGGCTCAATCTTCAGAATCTTTACGATTTGGAAGAAGAAGAAAATAATCATGCACCTGAGTTTGAAACAATAAAAATGTACGCTTATGCGTAATGTCACATAACACATATAAGGCCCCAAGTTGTCAATAGTAATTCTAAAAAAAATACAACTTAGGGCTGTTTTTTTTAGAAAAAACAGTCTTTCTTGTGAGAAAAAAATAAAGTTCCCGTTCAAAATAAAAAGCAAAGCCTGAATCGCAATTCAGAAAAAGATTCCAGGAAAAGCGTCCTGAATCAAACACATATAGTCGGTCACGTAAAACCTGAAAAATCAGATTTACGGCACGAAGAATTTCACCGGTACCCGTGCCAGACCTGAAGCAAAAATAAGATGGTCATCATACGATGCCGATAGTTATACGGGCAGGTCAAGGCAGGGACAGTCCGCTTGTTTATTTTCAACAAAAACAAAATATAAAAAAAGCGCAGTGGCAGCGTCTATTCAAAGTTTAAGAAGTCACGGCATCCGGGACAGAAAGAATGAGAGGCGGTCAAAGCTGCATATAAGATTCATTTTTCAAAAATCCCGCCGTATCCGCTTCAGTTATGCGAGATGCTCGCCGCCACTGTCCTTGTTTTCAATTTTCTTGTCCCCGTAAAACAAATCGAGATTAAAAGCTTCTCTTCGCCTGAGCATGTAATAAACCGTACGGCCAAGTTTCTGCGCGATGATGCTCATCGCCTTTGCTTTTTCATACGCTGCACAAGTTTGTCATGCCACCTCTGGCCACGTTCATTATTGCGGAGAAAGAGAACCGCCCCTTCTGAGAATGCCCACTTCAGATGAACGTTTCCGATTTTATTGTGTTGCGGTCTCCGCATGGCTACGACCGAGACTCGCTCAAAATGCTCCACCGGAGCATTTTGCCGGCTTTTAGCCGTCGCTCCCTACCTTTTCCTTCTTGCCGGCAGACTCATGGGAACATTTTACAAGCCGGCAGTAAGAGATGAACTTACCGACATCAGAAAAGCGTTGAATGTCATCAATCTCGTAGAGAATCGTAAGCGAGAGGATGAATCCGAGGCCCGTCCCGGACTGAGTTGATGATGCTGTACGAAACCGGATCCTGAACTTCCATGCAGTCCTCAATCTGGAACTCAAGCTTTGTGATTATGCCGTGGTAAGCCTGAAACATGGCAAGATCTGCATTCACCATTTTGAGTGGCGCCAGATCATTGAATTTCTGAGGAATCGTATTTCTGTAAACTTCACTCCTCATTGATTGATTTCATGTAATAGGCATGTCCAAGTGCAAAATCGATTCCATGCTCTGCACAGAAATCTGCAACCCAGTACCAGGTAAAGATGCATTCAACGCCG
>CAMVHR010000126.1 GCA_947167345.1 uncultured Treponema sp. | reverse complement strand
GTCGATAAAGTCACGAGGCTTAATGATTCCTGGATCAACAACAACAGGAAGGCCTTCTTCGTAACCGAGTTTCTTAACAAGGCGGAGAAGATCAGGATCCTTCATTTCGTCTGCAATGGGTGTATAGCCAAGTAAGCAGCCACTAACAGCAAGGAAGGAATGAAGAGGATTAAGACAGGTACAATCCTTCATCTTTTCTACCTTGTCTACAGTTGCACGGTCTGTAAAGTAAAGACCAGCTTTTTCCTGTTCAGGACGGCCGTTAGGGAAATTATCTTCAATAACAAGATACTGGCACTCCTCTGCGTTTACGAATGGAGCAACGTAAGTTTTCTTGATGTGATAACAGGTTCAAGATGCTCGATTCCATCATCTGCAAGAATCTTTTCGATTTTTGCGTCAGGGCGAGGAGTGATTTTATCAATCATTGTCCAAGGGAAGCTGACCTTAGAATTGTTGTTTACATAGTCGAGGAAGCCAGGCTTACATACACCGCGGTTTTCCCATTCCTTTGCAAACTCGTTTACAGCAGCATAAAGTTTGTCACCGTTCTGAGAACAGTTATCCATGCTGACCATTGCAACCGGAAGTTCACCGTTTACATAGCTTTCGTGAAGGAGTGTTACAACCTTTCCAATATATGATTTAGGAAGAACAGGACCTGCAGCAAAATCGTCTTCTACACCAGGCATTGAAACTCCTGCAGCATTGCGAAGAAGGTAGCCTTTTTCTGTAATTGTAAAAGTAACCATCTGAAGGGATGGAGAGCGGAAAATCTCGCAAAGGCGGGCCCAGTCTTTTTCGTTAGCAGAGTCGTCAGCAAGGGCTTCCATAATAGAGCCGACAAAGGTTTTTTCTACAGAGCCGCTAGACTTCAAAGTAACAAGAGCGCCAATATTGTCGTGAGGACGGTACATTTTTTCAATGATTTCATAGTCATAGCCTTCTGCTACAACAAGACCGCGGTCAAGAACTTTGTCATTCAAAAGCTCCTGAACAACGTTTGCCTGAAAAGCGCGGAAAATGTTTCCTGCGCCAAAATGAATCCAGAAAGGATTAGCCTTAGTAGCAGCTTCAACAGCCGCACGGTCAAATGTAGGAAGGGAATAGCCCTTGCTCTCCCACTCCGCAGTATTTTTTATTCCTTCTATTGTAAGTTTCATATATTTCTCCCATAAAAAGTCAACGAACAAGTCGACTTTCTATAATTCTTAATTCATGGCAGTCAAAGCTTCTTCTGCGAGAGACATTGGTTTGTATTGACCAATCATCTTTTGTACATCAAAATCTTTTTTATCGATGAGCTTTGCCCAAACGATTTCTGCCATCTTTCTTGCAGCGGCTACAATTGATTTACCGCTGCCTTTATTTGTTTTCATATATTCATAACGCTGCATCATTCTCCAGTTTGAAGTATCTTTGCAACGACGAATTCCCAACACTAACTGTACAAAACAGGTTCTCAATTCCTGAGGTCCACGTTTTGTAATCTTTCCATGATGAATGGTCTCATTCGAATCCTGTACCCACGGAACAAGTCCACAGAAGGCAGCATATTTCTTTGCACTTGCAAATCTTGATATGTCTTCTGTGTAAGCTCTGATTGTCCATGCCGTGATTTTTCCACAGCCACGAATCGTCAGAAGCTGGTTTACCATCTCATCGTCTTTTGTCAGTTCAACCAGCTGTTTTTCAATTATCTTTACGCTTTCTTCAATTCGTTCTATAATTTCAAACATCAGTTTTACTGATTGTGCTTCGAGCACGTAGTCGTTATTCGACTCAAGGGTGTCCAGAATTCTCTGGCGCCCTTTTTTACTTTGCAGGCTTCTAAGCTCGTCAGAAAGCCCTAAACTCACCAGTAATGCGTGAATTTCATTCTTCTGACCGACAGTTGAACGTACAAGTCTTTCCCTTGATTTCAACAAACGTCTGATATTCTCTGTTTCTTTTCCACAAAGATAGCTTTCAGGAAGCATATCCTTTGAAAGAAATTCTGAAATCGTTGAAGCATCATGCTTATCAGTTTTCTTAGTAGACTCGTTGATTACCTTGAACTTCAGTGTATTGATTACAGTTACTTCTGCACCTGATCTCTCAACCTGATTCTTAAAGAATCTTGTATTCCCAGTAGACTCAACTCCGACTTTTACATCAGAACCGGTTTCCTTGTATCTGCTTATTCTGGCAAGAAACTCTGCATACCCGTCTGGTGTTGTCGGATACTGTTTAATCTGATTCAGAGATTCAGATTCTTCTTCGGTACGCACATGAACAGTAAACTGTGTCTTGTGCAAATCAACGCCAATAAAAAATGTCATGATGACCTCCGTCTGATTCTATCGCGGAAAGTCTAATCGGTAGTGTGTTCCAATCTCCCATTCAGTCTCTAAGACTATAGTATGATGCGGCAAAAGCTCTTCATTCTCCTATACAAGAATCTGTGTCCTTACTAAATATGGCGAACTGATGCCTGGGTTCCGCTGAATCACTTCAGCGTATCACATTACCGCTTGTTCGTTTACTTTTTTATCATGCCTCCTAATATTCCGCTGCAGCGGTTGTAGAGGAGGCTTAATGTCAGATTAGCCGACGGCAGAATCTGCATATGA
>CAMVHR010000125.1 GCA_947167345.1 uncultured Treponema sp. | reverse complement strand
AACATAAAAAAGGCTGCCCTTTATTGAAAATATTTCAACTTTAAGGACAGCCCCTTTTTCTTGTCCTCTTGTAAAGTTCCCCTTCGCGTATGCTACCGGAATAAAGCCTGCTTGCATAATAAAGAGAACGCAGCCGCTGGTCGTCTTTCTGTGATATCAGCTGTAACTCAATGTCTGCACGCTGACCGCCATCGAACACGCAGTTTACGTCCATTCTTGGCTTTTTTGTGCCGATAAGGTCGGTCAACAGTTCCGTATTTGTAACGGTGGTTTCTGTGACAGTCCTTCCCGTCAAATCACCTGATTTGGCGGAACTCCAGCAGTTTCTCATTAAGAATCCCTATGCTGGTGATACAATGGTCGGAACAGGCGGATTAAAAAAGATTCGCTATGCCTTATGTTGATTTTGCATCTTTTGAAAAGAATTACTTGATTCAAGTGTTTTCAAAGGATGAGAAACCAAATCTTACAGGCGCAGAAAAAAATGCCGTGAAAAAAGTTATTGCTGTATTGAAGGCAGAAGCAGCAAAGAACTGGAGTCAGGAACATGAGTGAATTTTTTGAAGAATTAATGACAGGACTGAATGAAGCAGTTGAAATCGAGAAGGGAACGAATCATCCGACAGGTACAGCGTGCCGTTTGATAAGTATGCTGGAGAACAAGACATTTACATCATTGCCATTTGTACATAAAGTTGCAATATTATAATGCTTTTATAAAAAATCAGCTTACTCCATCATAAGAAAGCAAAAAGAGTTTTTTGACATTGAAAGAGAAAATAGTACCCGATGGATGATGGAACATCGGGGTACTGACAGGATGCACTGGAAGACAGTACATCCTGTCAGTACATATTCTTTTGTTTAGAATATTGCGGTTTGTATGGATATGCAGGGAACAACCCTGTCAGGTATACTGACCCAGATGGATGCATACCTGTCGATACTGTCTGGGACATCGTTTTTACATTAGTTGATGCCGGTATTGCAACCTATAAAAGCGTAAATGGCGACAACTCGGGCTGGGCTGACGTAGCCTTAGATGCAGCTTCCATTTTTGTTCCTTATGTTCCTGCAGGAATATCAAAAGTAAAAAATGCTACCCATATTTTAAACAATATTAATAAAGTTCAAAATGCAGCAGGGGCTGTAAAGTCAAGTGTTTGGTCTCTTCCTGCATTTAAACGTGGATGGGAGATTGAAAGAAAGCTGGGCGGCATTGTGAATAAGATTGCAAACTTTAAAAGTACAGAGTATGCAGGAAGGTTGATTACTGTAGAATCTGTAACTGTAAGAATATTAGATTTTGCAATACCACTCAATGCAACACCTGAGCAATTGAAAGCTATATATGACGCATCTGCTGAGGCTGCAAAGAAAGGTATCAATATTGTTGTTCACATTATCGATTAATTTTGGAGAATATTTTTATGGAATATGATTACAAGTCTATGTATAAAGCTATTTACCTTCACTTTGAAAAGTCAAAACGCTTATTTCTTAATCCAATAGGTCGATTAATCGCTCCTGGATGGGATGGAACTGTGGCTATACCACCAGTTATTGAATTAGAGCTTCCTTGTGAAAAGGAATCTCTAGTAAAAGCCATACAAGAAACATTTGATAATTGTTATAAGTTAGATGGAAACTGTGCTCCTAAAGAATGTACTATAGAAAATTATTTTGGAATAAAAAGTGAAAAGAAATTTATTCAGCTATTTGATAAAAGGCTGATTATAGACTGGACACCTGATGAAAAGTATTCATTAATGATTTTCAAAGGTGTATCTATTGGAAGAGGATATTATTCTGATCCGGAAACAATTATATTCGGAGACAATATTGATTATGACTATCTGTTAAATTTGATTCAATGAATCAAAATCAATAAGAGTCTGCCACATTGCTGTCATAAGGAACAATCAGCTCTCTTTACAAAAACAAAGCATCCTCCATCAAAGGAAGCAAAAAGAGTTTTTTGACATAGAAAAAGAACAGTACCCGATAAATGATGGAACATCGGGGTACTGACAGGATGCACTGGAAGACAGTACATCCTGTCAGTACATAGCCTTTAGTTTAGAATATTGCGGTTTGTATGGATATGCGGGGAACAATCCTATAAGATATATCGACCCTACAGGACTGTTTCAGACAGAATTTCAAAAAGTCTTTACATCAGACTTGGCAAAATTATCAATGAGAGACAGAGGTTTTGTAAAAAGTAATATTAAGATAGAAATACAACGAGCTTGGAATGATAATGGACAAAATGGCAGTTACTTTCAGTCCAAGTTAAGTGTTACATATATGGGAGTAAAACTAAATGAAATAAGCGTTCAGTCCACACCTGACTGGAAAAGAAAGATTCTTGAGAAGCCTTTGGACTGGATAAGGTTACCAGCAGGAACATATACAGGAGAACTTCTAAACAAGACAGGACACTTTCTGAAACCAATACATATCGTAAATACCGATTTAGGCGCAATGGATAAATATGCATCGCACAATGGAGACTGCCTGTTTCATCCAAATGTCTATAATTTATTTGGAACTGAACCGTATGGTCAGGGCGATTTTCGAGGGAGACCAATGAGTTTAGCATGTCAATTTGCGAATCTTGAAGATTTTAATGAGGTAACGAATATATTGGAATTATTGGGATT
>CAMVHR010000124.1 GCA_947167345.1 uncultured Treponema sp. | reverse complement strand
ATCATCAATATAAGCTTCATCATAATAAGGTGTATGCATGCACAAAAGCTTCATGCCGTAGTCGCCAATCAAGGTTGCAGCGGCAAAGCCCCGGCCTGTTCCGGCTGTAAGGCAGGCACGAAGTCCGTCTGTTTTTCTTTTGATTCTGGTAAGCTCTTCGCGGACAGCATCGCTTTCGGCTTTTATAAAAGCCTCTGCTTCCTCTTCTTTGCCAGCCAGAGCCGCAATTGCCCGCAGCCAGCGGTTTGTGCTTCGGGTTCCAATAGGCATGTTTGTTACCGCATATGGAATGCCGTATTTTTCATTCAAAAACTTTATGTATTCATCACCAAAAATCTGACATACCGAGATATTATACTCGGCTGCAGGAATCTTCATGATGTCTTCATAAGTTGCATTGTAGGGAAGAATATTTGCTTCAAGCCCGATAGCCTTAAGCATTCTTTTCATTTCCTGCTGATCGGCCCAGCTCAAAGAATGAGTTGCAAAAAGATTTATAAGTCCCTTCTGCTTTGGCGGATGGGCATCTCGGATTACATAATTCTGTAATGTTGCAAGAGCAAGGTCGTAGCCTGTTGCATGGTTACGGCTCTTAAAACCTTCACAGTGTACAGGCGCAAAAATGATGTCTTTGCCTTGAGCCTTGTATTCCTTTTCTTTTTGTTCTGCTACGGCATCAATGTCATCTCCAATAATTGAAGAAGCGCAGGAAGCAAGAATAAAAATAATTTTTGGATTATATCTTTTTACTGCCTGGTCAATTGTTTCGTGCAGGCGTTTTTCACCACCGAGAATTACTTCTTTTTCGCCAAGGGCAGTTGAAATTACATGACTGTCTGGGGCATTGTCGCGGCCGCGGTGATGTTTATAAACATTCAGTCTGTCAATTGCTCCAAAAGAAGCACATCCTGAGCAGCCCAAAGGTGAATGAATTACCATGACCGTGTCCTGCAGGCTTACAAGCGCATTCATGCTGTTTACCTGAACGCATTGAATGCCCTGTTCAAAGGTACGGTGGGCGTTTTTTAAACAGTGGGCTTGAGCCTTTTCTCTGAGTTCTCCAGAACTTCCCACCTGTACATCTGCAAATCCCGGGTGTTTATCTCTGATAGTATCTGGAATCTGTTTATTCATAAAATCTCCTGATTTTCTTTTTCACTTTTTTTGTAGTTGTTTATACAAAAAAAACTTTTTTAAATGATATACTCTCCGACAGGTATTATACGGCGTAAAAACTGTCTGGTTCGTTCTTCTTTTGGATGATAGAAAATATCCTGAGGGCTGCCTTCTTCAACGATATATCCGCCATCCATAAACACAACTTTATCTGCAACATCTTCTGCAAAAGACATTTCGTGAGTTACAACAATCATAGTGTGTCCGTCTTTTGCGACCTGTTTAATCAGCGCAAGCGTTTCACCTACAAGCTCCGGGTCTAGTGCGCTGGTTGGTTCATCAAATAAAATAACTTCTGCATCAAGGGCAACGGCACGGGCAATTCCTACACGCTGCTGCTGACCGCCCGAAAGCTGGCTTGGGTAATAATTTTCTTTGTCACTAAGACCAACTTTGCGAAGTTCTTCTTTTGCCCGTTCTACAGCCTGTGCTCTTGGAATTCCATGACCAGTAACAAGTGCTTCGACAATATTTTCAAGAGCAGTCTTATTTGCAAAGAGATTATAATTTTGAAAAACCATAGAGGTCTTTCTTCTGATTTCCAGTATTTCTTTTTTCTTTGCAGAATGTAAATCTACTGACGAACTACCGATAGTTAGTTTACCTTTGTCAGCCCGTTCCAGAAAATTAATTGAACGAAGCAGCGTAGTTTTACCGCTTCCACTTGGACCTAGAATTACAACAACGCTACCGTCATCAACTGTCAGCGAAACATCATGAAGAACATCAAGATGTCCGAAAGATTTTTTTACGTGTTCTATTTTAATCATATCATCACCTTTTTTTAGCAAAATACTTTTCAAGACGTACAAGAAGTGTTTCCACAACTGCATTAATTGCCCAGTAGATAATTGCTGCGGCAACGTAGCCTTCTACATAACTGTAGGTGTCTGCACAAGGAATAGCGGCTCCGTTCAGAACATCCACAATACCCAGAACCATAACAATTGAAGTATTTTTTATTGAGCCCAGTGTATTGTTGGTAAGGGCTGGCAAGGCTATCGGAATTACCTGTGGAATTATAATTGTCTTTAAGGTCTTAAAAGTTGAAAATCCGCATGCGTAAGCTGCTTCATACTGACCTTTTGGAATTGCAAGAAAAGCTCCACGAATTGATTCACTTACTACAATTGTTCGTCCTATAGCAAAAGTAAAATAAGCAAGCAACATTATTCCATTTTTTCCGGGCTTAAAAAGATTCAGATAAATCAGATGAAAAATCAGCATTGTGATTGTCAAGGGAATGCCAGAATAAACTGCTACAAAAATCTTAAAAAATTTATCTATTACGGGTACCTTAAAAATTCGTGCAAGGGCTATCAGAGTTCCAAGAATTAATGCAATGAAAAGTGGAATTAAAGCAAGCTTCAGGGTAACAGGTATATAAATGATTCCAGAAAGAATACATTTCCATAAATATTCAAAACTGAATTTCATATACCCTCCTCTACGCAGCCTTTTGCTTTACGGCATTAGAACCGTATGAAAGATTCTTACTGATTTTTGTTGTGATTCCAGTAAGTACA
>CAMVHR010000123.1 GCA_947167345.1 uncultured Treponema sp. | reverse complement strand
CTTAATACTTATGCCGATTCAAACTTCAATCCACAACTATTGACAATTTCTCTAGAGCAAATCCATTATTTGTTATTTTAGTCCCCTGCGTTTTACTAATTGCTTATCCACTTTCGTGGGGCTTAAATAAAGAATTATCAGATGACGATGTTGCATCTGTTGTAATTTTACGATCACCATTTCCTTGGAGAGAAGAATCTAGGAAAAAAATAAAAGTTGGATTTGCTCATTTTGGAACATTTCCATTTTATTATTTATTAGACAGTTGGAAAAAAGCATAACAAAGCTTCAAAGCCGACAAACCGGTCAAGCCGGTTTGCGGTTTAAGCAATTGTTATGTGGACGCCCGCACTGGGGCGCAATCGTAAAAAAGGAAAAAAAAGGATGACTTTTTATTATGGAATAAGAAACGATGGGGAAATCTTTGTAGTTCCATCTTCGACCAAAAGGTTTAAAGACTATCCAGTTTCTTCTTGCAAAAGTTGTGATGAATTTTGGACGGAAATGCAAATGCTCCCTTCAGTAAAAAAGATTGACTGGTCTTTTGGAACTTTGCCAGACTTTTCGGCAATACGGCCTCTTCCAAAACTTGAAGAACTTAGTTTTTTATACATAAAGAAACTTTCAGACATTCATGGAATTTCCGTCTTAAAAAATACATTAAAAAGACTTCGCTTTGATGTTGGAGCCGGCAAGAACATTACAGACTGGTCACCAATAGGCCAACTTTCAGAATTAGAAGAGCTTGTAATTTGTAATAATTCGATTATTTCTGATTTGCATTTCCTTGATACTCTTCCAAAGCTAAAAAGCCTGCGTTTATTATCTGTAAAAATTCAAACAGAAGATTTATCGCCACTAAAAAATATTGAGAAGGTCTGTTTTTTCAAAACGGGTATTGATAAAAAATTAAAGTCTTTTCTTTCGGATGAGCAAATGGATTTTATGAACCAAGTAAAAGAGCGAATAGAAATCCTAACAAAAGATTATAAATAAAAAATTAGGTTTTAGTACGGCGGGTCAAGCCCGCCTTTTTATTTGACAAAAGCGGTAAAGTATAATTATAATATAATTATGGATGAAATAATCTTTGAATGGGATCCTGTAAAAGCAGATTTGAATTATACGAAGCACAAAGTAACTTTCGAGGAAGCGAAAAGTGTTTTTTATGATGAGAATGCAATCTTAATTGCGGATCCAGACCATTCAAGTATGGATGAAGACAGGTTTATCATGCTCGGTCTTAGTTCAAAGCTGCACATGCTGGTTGTCTGCCATTGTTACAGAGAAAATGACAGAATTCGAATCATTTCGGCCCGAAAAGCAGATACGCTTGAAGCCGCACAATATGGAGGAAGATAAAATGAGAGATCACTACGATTTTTCAAACGGAATAAAAAATCCTTATGCAGACAGACTTAAGAAACAGATAACAATTCGCCTTGACGACCAGGTAATTGAGTATTTTAAGAATATGGCAGAAGAAACAGGTATGCCATACCAGAATATCATCAATTATTATTTGCTTGACTGTGTAAAGGAAAAGAAACATCTGGAAGTTGCGTTTAGTAAGTAAAATCACATAACAAAGGTTCGTAGCCGACAGCGGGTCAAGCCCGCTGTGGTACAACCAGTTGTTATGGCGACACGCCACTGGCGTGCTTTTTTTTAGGAATGTAAAAATGGGAACATTTAATACAGGAATTCTTGGAAATGATACCTCTTGCGATATATATGAAGATTTTTACAGTGAATACAATAATGGAAAAGATCCTATAGTAAAACAAAAATTACAAGAGTATTCTGATGAATTAACTGATGGTGACGAAAAGAATAATTTATTGTTTGGACTTTCCCTCGCCGCGTGGGAAACAAATGCATTACCAAATGATTTATATGAAGAAATAAAACATATTGTTGATTCTGGTAATGATTTAGAAGTATGGGAAAAACTTGGCGCAAATAAAAGTTTATTAAATGAACGAAAAGAAGTCTTAAAAATTTTTCTGAAACATCTATCAGTTCCAATAGAAAAGAAAGTCAGAAGAAAACGAGAAAAAACAAAGGTTATAGAAAAACCAATTTCAATTACTCAGCCAAAAGATAAAAGATGTACTTTTACAATCGAAGATGTCTATGTAAACGATAAATATATTTATTCATCAGGTATAATAATGTGGAAAGAAGGTGGCGGTGGAATTTTAAATTATAATAAGCCAAATGCATTAATCAAAGTGTTATGGCTTAATAAAAATAAAGTTTGTGTTGAATATGAAAAAGGAATAGTGTTTACTCGGCAATTAACAGAAACAACTTTTTATTCAGATAAAATAGAAATAATTTATTCTGAATTATAAGGAATATTTCAGAAAGCAAGTCAAGCTTGCTTTCTGAAATGAAATTGAACTTTAGGGCTGGTACGCGGCTGTGCGCCGCTTGGAAATTGTATAAAAATAGAGTATGTATAATAAAAAAAACATACAAAAAGTATTATAAATGAAAGAATATTTTAGAAAGCAAGTCAAGCTTCCTTTCTGAAAAGAAATAAAACTTTAGGGTTTGAGAACGGCATAGAAAATACGCGGCTAAACGACGCTTAAAAAAATATTAAAATAGAGTAGTATGCTAGATAAAAACATACAGAATAATTCTTAAAGAAAAAAAAGAATTAATGGAATCTAATTCTGTATAAGATATATTTATGCCAT
>CAMVHR010000122.1 GCA_947167345.1 uncultured Treponema sp. | reverse complement strand
GCCTGGAGGAAAGATTTATGAAAAATACAATACTCAAAAAAATCAGAGAGTCTTTAATTAAATCTGGAATTGCCGAAAAATCGGCCAATAGTGTTAAATTCCCGGAAGCTATCGAAATAGAAAAAACAAAAGATAGGATTGTGATGAAGTTATCAGCTAAGGCTATTGGCATGTGTGAGAATGCAAGAAGCTACTCCAATATGCAAAGCGATGATGCTGCTTTTGAGGGATGGGCATTATTGTTATATGCTCATTATGCTAAGAGCGGGGACTGCAATACTATTGAATTAGATTTAACAAAAGACGCCTATGAACAAATAGAAAACGTTTATAAAAAAACTAAGGGAAAATATACCAATACAAGATTACATCATAATCGCTTTTTGTACAGAGCCTTGCGCTTTAGCCAGCAATATAAAGACTGGTTTGTTTTATCAATCGGGTTACAACCTTATATTAAAAAATTTGAAATTTATTTAGGCAAACCAGGATTAGTATTTACTAACAATATACCGTGTGATGAAAAACCGAGTAAGATAATCTCGAATGGTGATAAAATTCACGAAAATGATGTAGAAGATGTTTTTGCTGATTTAGACTGGCAAAAGAATCAAGGCGCTACGTTTTGTAAAAAATATGGCGGTAAATTGTACCGGCAATTACCGGTTTGTCTATTTGAAGGCGATAAACCGATTAATGCAAAGGCAATCTTTACCGGTAAAAAATCTGCAATTGATTTATGGTCTTGTAATAATAGAGAACTAAATGTGTTTGAGTTAAAGTACAACAATAAAATGATGGGGATTATTACAGAATTGTTCTTTTATACTAATTATATGAGAGACATGTTTTGCAGAGGCAAGGCTATTAATTTCAAATGTCAACTTCCAAAAGAAAACGAACCCCGAGGTTATGGGCAATTTGCAAAAGCATCTTTTACTAAAGTGAACGGTTATATGCTTTATGACAAAGGCAAACTTCATCAGGCAATAACCAATGAAGTTATTGATTTAATGAACAAAGCTGATTTCAGTGATGCTTCGGCTTTTACTATCACATATGGAAAAATTGAATATAAGGTTCTTGATAGGACGATTGAAGTCTGATTAACAAGAGGTTTTGAAGAGTAGTTTAAAGTCTCGTCAGATGGATTCTCGCGTCAACTGCGCCATATTGAAAGGCTGCCTGAAAATATCGGGCAGCCATTTTTTATTGCATTGTCCGGAATAACGGATAATGCGTTTTTTTATTTTTGCTATAATTCAAAAAAACTGTAATGCGGAGGGCAAGGGATATGAAACATTTTCATTTGGACGCAAAGCAAAAGAAAACAGCGTGTGGCGTCGTCACTGCGGTTCTGGTTGTGGCAGCAGGATTGTTTTGCCTGTTTGGGCCAACCGAAACACATGTGAATAGTCTGGCAAAAGAGGAAAATGCAACAGGTCTTGTAAATTTCATTCATGACCGGGCTGATTCGGACTATTTTGCAAATGCAACAGAAAAAGCAACAGAGGCTTTGCTGGACCTGAACGGGAAACAGGAATCCGATGAAATGAGAATGATTGGAAATTTGCTGCTTGCGGATACGGCACAGCCGGCGCAGAAGAATGCAATAATTGTTGCCTTTACGCATAAAGACAGGCTTGTGCCGGAATTTTACAAAGTGTATGAAAGTAATCCGAACTTGAGGGATGTGTTACAAGAAAATGGTTTGCGTGTGTCGCCGGACATTTTCAGGAAAAAACTTCTGGCAGAACTGGATTGGATTCTGGAACAGAGCAGGAAAGAAAACAAAGATTATTCAAAGGAAATTGAAACTGCAAAAATCTGGAATGTAAACGGCGAGGCAGATGAAGCAGTATTTACCAATGTGAAGGCAATCACAAAAATGTATGCCATGCAGTCCATTGTACAGAATGGTGATGATCATAAACTGTTGCTGGGTTTTGCAGATTTGGAAAATAAAGCAGACTCCAGTTTTGTTTCCATGAACAAAGCGTATTTTGAAAAACTGGCGAGCCATACCAATGCAAAACTGGAAGCAAAAAAGAGATTAAGTGTGTTAACGGAACAGATGAGGCAGTTGCAGTATGAAAAAGCAGCGGAAATGATGAATCGGGAAATAGCAGAAATACAAAATAAAATGAATTCATATCTGTATCTGAAATATTGGATTTCCGGCGTGACTAACGGCAGGCTCCGCATTTACGGGCGTGACCAACAAGACAGGGAAATTGAAGCAACTATATTCAAACCTGACCGGCCTTACAAAAATATGACAGTCTACCATGACTATTTTGTAATCGTGAAAAACGAATACAAGGAAGGCTTTTTCGGTTATGTGAATACGCCGGTACTACAGAGGGTGGATGTGACAGGAGAAACTGACAGGCTAAATCAGTTAAAGATACAAAAGAATGCGCTGGATAAGGAAAAGCAGGCTAAAGAACGTGAGATAAAACGAATCAATGAAGAACTTAGCTTGCATGACAAGGAAATACGAGAGAGGTTACGTTCCGGGCTAAAAAAACTGGAAAAAATAACTGGCAGTGATATTATAAATTTTTCTAAAGATGACAGTAAGGCTGTGAAACTGTGAGAAAGAAGGAACTAACAATGCAAGACAGAGTGCCACCCCAGAATATTGAAGCGGAGCAATCCGTGCTCGGCGCGATGCTAATTGATAATACTGCTGCCATTTCTGTTACTGAAATGTTGT
>CAMVHR010000121.1 GCA_947167345.1 uncultured Treponema sp. | reverse complement strand
AGCTTATCTTTCATAAAATTCTTGTCTGCAATAACAGCATCAGCCACAGACTTTGAAAGATTTTGAACATTTGTGCTGTCAGCCTTAACATCCTTTGTAAGAGATTCTGCATAAGACTTTAAATCCTTACTCTGATTGATTACATCATTTATTTTTGCAAGTGTTTCCTGCAAAGTCTTAACATCTTTTATTGCAGACACATCAATATTCTGTAAATCCTTTACGTTCTTTGAAAAATCCTCGACCTTCTGCTTTACCTCAACAGGCTTTTCCTTCCACTTGTCAACAAGTCCTTCCGTCTGTGACAAAGCAGATTTTGCAAGATCAGGACTCTTCAACTGCGATTCAAGATTTTTTACAATAGTTTCAACATCAGAACCGCCAAGCATGTCAAATGCCTGATTTTGAAGATTTGTAAGTGCCAGCTCGCTCCGCTCCTTTAAAAGAGCCTTCATTTCTTCATTCTTCTGAGCCTTTTTCCTAGCAGCTTCTTCATCAATTACACGCCCCGGAAGTTCACAGCTTTCGGTTCTGTCCGTGTTCAAGGCAACACCTGTAACGGCAAGATTTTGAGCATAAAGCTTGCCTCGTAAAGCCTGAGTCAAATTGAAGTTAAGGTTAAAATCTTTTACCTCAAACAGGTTTTTCATTACGGAATCTTTATTGCCAACAGCAATGTCACGTACAGCCAAAGATGCATCAAAAATTCTTAAATCGACCGAACCAACATCAGTCTTTGCTCCGAATGCTGTCTCACAACCATATATAATTGCTTTTTTTACAATGACATTCTTAAAAATGCCCACAACAGTTGCAACTGCAAAAATAAAACAGGCAACGGCAATAAGAGGAAGCAGCATGATGCGCCCCTGACGCTTTGTTTCCTTTGCAAGAAGCTTTAGCTTTGCCACTTCTTTTTTGGTAAACAGCATGTCAGAAGGGATTGCAAAGAACTCAGGCTTTTTGCTGTTTCCGCCCTTTACAAAAAGTTTTTCCACAAGAGCCTTATCTTGTGGAATTACAAACTTTTTCAAAAGCTTTGAATTAAAAGCTTTTTCGGAATATGACTTCTTAAAAACCTTAGGAAGTTTTTTTACGCTTATTGTAGGCACTCTTTTTTTTGGAGTTTTCTCTTTCTTTTCCTGAACTTCGTTATTTACATTTGCAACTTCGTTATTTTCAATTTCGTCCATAGCCTAAGCCTCCTGTATTGCAGCAGAAATCTTTTCTACAAGAGGAATCTGCTTTATCATCTGCAAGAACTTTATTTTGCGCACAAGATTGCCAATGTATCTTCGCCACACAAAGACAAAAATGCGTGACAGCACGTAAAGAGGAATGTATGCTGCAATGCCGCATGCAAAACTGCCCATTGTCACAGTATTGTTCAGTCTTGTAAACGACACAAACGGAATGTTCAGAATGCGGGCATAGGTTGCCTGCATGTCCTTCCTGGTAAGGATGGCATAACCCACCTGATGGAACAAGGGATCAAGAGATGGTGCAATCAAAGTACCTATAATGAGGGCAATTGTAAACGCTCCTCTTTGAATGCGCATAAAGAATATAAAAATAAAAAGGATGTACCACAAGGCATTGTCTTTCGGCATAAGGCCAAGAACAAGTCCACATGCAAATGCACATGCTATTGCTCCAGGATCACGGTTAGAGCTTAAAGCTTTTAATAATTTTGCTATCGGTTTAAACATAGGTAGATTATAGCACGTGCCTTTTTTATGTGCAAGTTTATATAAAAGCCGTCAAAAAAAGGGACTGCCTGTTTTTCAGACAGCCCCTTTTGTTTTACAAAGATTCCAGCAGTTACTGTATCCTAAAACTCCTTGACGACAACGCACCAAAAAATGTCACTCATAACACCAGTTAAATTGCATGCATACTGATAGTGTTGCCCTAATGCAGAGCCGGTAAGTATCGGTTCCCAATACTCACCCCCATTTAGGTTATACACTGTTGTCGTTATAATAGCCGAATCACTACTAGTGCCTGTAGGCGGAATACCAATAGGAACTCCAGCAATAAAACCGGCAGAGCCGGAAAAAGTATATTTAGTACAAATAGTCTCTCCTTCATCATAGTCAGGCAGTCTCCAACCGTCTCCCACAGAATTTCCCCATGCCATGAGCTGTGTAATCGTCAGCCCATCTCCATTTTTTACCTTGCTAGTATTTACAACTAGAGGTCTGCCGCCACTAGTAGTAGTAAACGCAACTCCGACAGGAGAAGCACCGCTTATGTGGCTTAAATCCGAACTCGCACAGGCATAGCCGTTTGAAAGAAGAATGTCATTAACACCCATCTCGCTGGCTGCAAAGCCCTTTGTTTTTAGCACAAACGAAACAACGGTGTCCTCATTTGCCTTTATTCGGGCAGTCGTGCTTCCTCCGTAAACATACGTCTTGCCAGAAGGACATTCTCCTTCAAGGGTAAAAGTCCATGAACCTACTTCAAGCACAACCACAGCAGCTTTCAACTCTTCATAAGAAGCCCAGGTTTCAAGAGTCATTTCCGTACCGCCGTTATGGCTTCCCTTAAGGGTAAAATTCTGCAGGTCTGAGTTTTCAGCAGCAAGTGCGCGTGCACTGGAAAATGCAAGGCGTCCTGTTTCAACAGAACTGTCAGAGCCGCCAGCTCCTCCAGCACAGGAAATTAATAATGTAGAAATTAAAAGGGAAATACAAAACAGAATTTTTTTCATAAACACCT
>CAMVHR010000120.1 GCA_947167345.1 uncultured Treponema sp. | reverse complement strand
GACTCTGTTGCTGCTGTAAACAAGTTCAACCTTGCAGACAAGATGAGCCACGTTTCTACTGGTGGCGGTGCATCATTGGAATTCCTTGAAGGAAAGACTTTGCCAGGCATCGCTATCTTGGCCACAAAGTAAGCACTGTTTTAGTTTGTAGAAATATCATTGGAGCTGTTCGGAACCCTTTCGGTTCGGAACAGCTCTATGAATGCAATGCAAGAATCCCTGTGATAATGTTTCCTTTCCTTCCCTTTACTTGTAAGTTCCTGTGAATTTCGATAGGATTAATCTATCATGAAAAAAGGATTAAAGATTGCGTTTTGCATTGTATATGGTTTAGCACTTGCATTTGTTGCTGCAGTATTGCTGTACCGAGAGTTTGTTAATAAAGACCTGTTTCCGTCTTTTGATAATAGACATGCTGTTACACTGTGTGTTGCCCTTACAATTGCATTAATTAAGCTGTTTACAAGAACTTCTGGAGGAACGGGAAAGTCTCTTGCCTACTACAAAAAGTTTTATAAAGACATAATAAAAGATTCTTTTGAAGATAATAAAAAACTCCAGAGGAAATTTCTGAAGGCAGTCTTATTCTATAACATTGACAAATTTAATAAATCAATAACATATCTTAATTCAATTCTTCCAGAATGTAAAAGAATGCAGGAAAAGTATTGTGTCAACATTTTTCTTGCTCTGAACTATAGTGATTGTGGCGACACTGAAAGTGCAGTAAAAGTGTATGAGAATATGATAGATGAAAGTATTGCCGACTCAACTGTTTATTCCAACTTGATGCTTCTGTACAAAGATAACGGTGATTTTGTTAAGGCGGATGAAATTGGAAAAAAGGCAATAGTTTATGACCCGCACAATTACACCGCCTACAATAATCTTGCATCGTCTTCATTTCATAATGGCGATTATGATCAAGCCATTGAATATGCAAAGAAGTGCATTGAAATAAAAAATGATTTTCTTCCATCAATAAAATTGCTTTACCTTATCTATTCATTAAATGAAGATCCTGAACAGGCAGAGCTGTATGCAAGAAAAGCTGTAGCCAATGGTGTTTCAAAGAAGGAACTTAAAGATGCTTTGGAATACTATATGGGTGAACAAGATAAAAATAATATATAAGGAAACCTCTAAAAATTTCTGTGGGAGTGTTCTGCTATTTTTTCAAAATTTCTCGAAACGTTATGTTTTTTTGTTGATGTTTCAGGGTATAGTTTTGGGCATGAAAAACATTAGAAAGATATTTATAGCGCTGGTTTCGGCATTTGTATTGGTATTTTCTGCCTGTCAGAACAGTGTGAATGTACTGGATGATGAAGAAATTGTAGAAGAGAGTTTTACCGATGGCAGGTATGCAGAAAGCCGAGTAGAAAAAATAACTCAATAGAATTTAAATGACTTGTACGGCAGTCCAGACATTCTCGCCAAATGATTTTAACAAGTCTTCCTTAAACGCTGTGTATGCCGATTGATTGTTACAAGCATATATGAGCATGAATGTTTTTTTTAAGGCGAGTTTTCCCTCTTCATTTCTACCAAGGCAGAGTAGGGTAAAACCCTTGTTGTACAGAAGGTCTGTGAGGCTGCCGTATTTCCCGTATTTTAGGCAGCATTCGATGCCTTTTTCTGCAACAGACAGGGACTTGCCGTAGTCTTTTCGTATTCCAAGCCACATGGAAAGGTTGTAGCAAATCATTGGTAGCCGTTTTGCATATTCTTCACTGTCAGAATCGCATTCTTCAAGAACGTCATATAACTGTTTCATGAGGTTTACGGCTTTGTCTTTATGGTTTAGAAACCAGTTGCAGATTGCAATGTTGTTGAGTATTGCAAATTCTATTGACGTGAGCATGATTGTACTGATGTCCTGACCTTCTTCATATTTTGGGATTGTCAAATGTATGGCCTTTTCTAATTCCTCCTTTGCAAGTTCCCATTTTCCCTCGATACCAGTATGATACATTGCCAGTGCAAAAAGATAAAACTGCTGTTCATGGTTGTTCATTGTTGCGGAACATGTTTTGTATTGTTCCAAAAGCTCTAGAATATTGTCGTCATGACATGACACACGGCTTATGATTTCACGCTCAATCTGTGCTCGTTCAAAGTCTGAAGAAGAAAGAGGTACTTGAAGTTCTATGTGTTCCTGCAATCTTACAAGAAGGGCATCAAGCAACTTTTTGCTTGGATACTGCCTGCCTTTTTCGATTTTGCTCATGGTCGGTGGTTCGCATAGTCCTTCACAAAGCTGTTCCTGTGAAAGTCCTTTTCGTTTGCGCAGTTCCCGAATCATCTGTCCAGCCTGTATGTATTCCACGACATTTTCTCCTTACGAATTAATTTTACCATGTTTTCAATTTTTTTTACAGGTAAAATTTGAAAATTTCTCGAAACGCTATGGTTTTATTTTTTTGTGCAACTAAAATAGTCGTATCTTTCATGAGAGAAATTTATATAAAAGGAGGTACTGATATGATTTTGATTAACTATGGCTGTGATTTTTATGGTTATAAGGATGAAGGATGGATGAAGTGTTGTCCTTCATGTGGTTCAAATTATTGTACAGGAAGTCTTTGCTGCGGTCCAGCAGGACGCTAAATTCTGTTTTAATTGATAATTTGAAAAAAAGACCAGTTTAAAAATTCATCGTTTTTTGCTGGTCTTACGTAATTTTTTAGATTTGACCCTTGTACAAATCTATATTTTATTTTTGTACGTTGAATTAAGGAAATTTGAGAAATTGTCAATAGTTGTGGATTGAAGTTTGAATCGGCATAAGTATTAAG
>CAMVHR010000119.1 GCA_947167345.1 uncultured Treponema sp. | reverse complement strand
ACTTTTACATGAGCATTCATGATCAGGACAAGATAATTGAAGGCAGAAAAGAAGGAATCCTCATCGGAGAAAAACGAGGCATGGATGCAAACAAAATTTCAAATGCCAGAAACATGCTTGTAATGAAGCTTGGTACTCACGAGCAGATTGCACAGGCTGTTGAGCTACCATTGGAAAAGATAGAGGAGCTGGCACGAGAGATGGCAGCAAAGCTGGCAAAAGAGGCAACTTTGCAAGAGGTGTAGTGCACACTACGCAAGTTGAATAGTAAAAAAGGCTGTCCGAGTGAAATTTTTTGCTTCTGGGACAGCCTTTTTTGTAAATTCTTCATTTTTTTTCCAGAAAAATGGTTCAAAAGTATAAATCAAGTGCATATATAATTATAGAGGTGATATAATGCACAAAATAAAACCATTTGAAGACCTTACATTTCATGATGACTTCATGTTCGGTCTTGTAATGCAGGACAAGGAAATCTGCCGGGAGGCTTTAGAATGCCTGCTTGGAAAAAGCATTCAGAAGATTGAGTACACAGAGCCGTCGTGCACATATTCAACTGCACGGCTTATGAAAAGGTAAAGAATGAGAGTTTAAGGGCATTCCTTAAGTTCGTACAGACGGGCATGACAGAATCAGAGTTTACGAGGAGGATAGGCAGCATGGTGGAGACACAGAAAGCAGTAGAGACAAACAAGAAATTTTATCTTTCATGGAGCCTGCATGACACTGACGTAAGGCTTGAAGGCATTCGCATTGGAGAGAAGAGAGGTAAAAAAGAAGGCATGAATGAAGCAAAAATTGCTAATGCCAGAAACTTTCTTGCAATGAATCTTGGCACTCACGATCAGATTGCCAAAGGTGTGGGACTGCCAATTGAAAAAATTGAGGAGCTGGCAGCTGAGATGGCTAAAGAGGCAACTTTGTAATAGATGTAGAGTACGCTACGCAAGCTGAAAAGTAAAAAAGGCTGTCCGAGTGAAGCTTTTGCTTCTTGGGCAGCCTTTTATTTTTATTCCATCAACTGAATCTGACTAAAGGAAGGAGGATACGCGGAACCTCTAATAGCAGTCCTTACATCAGAATTCTTTACTTTTATCGTTACGCTGGAACGTACGCCATAAAATGTTTCATTCCAGTCCTCAGAATCCGTAATAACTGCATTAATGACAATCTCCCCGGTAAGGCTTGTACAGTTATAGAAACATTCACTCATGCGTGTGACTGAATCAGGGATTACAGGAGCTTCGGTAAGGCTTGTACACCTATAGAAACATTCACTCATGCTTGTGACTGAATCAGGGATTACAGGAGCTTCGGTAAGGCTGTAACATTCAGTGAAACATTGCCACATGTTAGTGACTGAATCAGGAATTGACGGAGCTGCAGTAAGGCTTGTACAGTGACGGAAACATTGGCTCAATGACGTGACACTATCAGGGATTGATGGAGCTTCAGTAAGGCTTGAACAGTAAAAGAAACAGGTGCTCAGAGTCGTGACTCCATCAGGGATTACTGGAGCTTCAGTAAGGCTTGAACAGTAAGAGAAACATCCTGCAATCATCGTGACTCCAGAAGGGATCACAGGGGCTGTAGTCAGGCTTGTACAGTTCTCGAAACAAGATTTCATATTCGTGACACTATCAGGAATTGTTGGGGCTACCACAAGCCTTGAACAGTCCTTGAAACCGTCTTCCATTGTGGTAATGCCCTCTGGCAGTGCCGTCGCAGACAAGTCTACATACTTCGTGCTTGCCTTCAATGCAGTTGCTATATTCGTCCAGTTGCTTGTTGTAAGTCCTGTTATTGGTGGCAGCACGTTCGGCTCTTCCTTGCTTCCTGCTGGCAAATCTCTAAGGTAGTCACTCAATCCGCCTATGTCAAGCCCCCACTTAGCATACAGCGTAAGGCCTTCGGTAATTTCAGTTTCAGCAAAGTCAAAGGCTGTGTCAGAAAGCGTTGTTCCTCCGTCTTCCGATGTGTACCAGCCAGCAAGACTCCAGCCTGTCTTTGTCGGGGCTGTCGGTGCGCTCGCCGTTTTGTTGTATATTACATCCTGTGCGGTAACGGCACTGCCTCCCATGCTGTCAAACGTTACCGTTGCTGTCCACTTTGCGTACAGCGTCAGCTCTCCGCTGTTGGCAGCAATCGAAGTGACCTTGTTTGAATATGTCTTTCCGTCCTCGCTCCTGGTCTTGTACCACCCTGCAAAAGTAAGTCCGGTGTGTGTCGGAGCAGGCATTTGGGCCGCAGTCCATCCACTTGCAGGGTAATACTTGTATGCGCCTGTTGCAGCGGTGTAGTCCGTTCCAAGAGCAATGTCGCTTACGTAAGTGATTTCACGCGAATCCCACTTTGCGTACAGCGTAATGTTGGATGTCACCTTAGTCGTAAAGTTATATACAGTTGAGGCGTAAGTTACAGTAGCCGTAGCACCGCTTCCGCTTACCGTTCCAGTGTACCATCCCAGGAACGTCGCACCGGTCTTTGCAGGGTCGGCAGGCTTTGAGGACGCAGCAGTGTCTACGTTGTAGACGAGCGGGGCACTTGTTGTCGCAGAATCTCCGTTGCGAGGGTCAAACGTTACTACAGCTGTCCATTTTGCGTAAATTGACTTTTCGTAATGCAGGTCGTCCTTCTTTGTAAAGGTTGTAATGTCCATGACGGAAGCGGCATCTACAGTAGTACTGAATGCTGAATCAGCATACCAGCCACCGAAAGAAAACTCTGTAACACTACTTGTTGAAGGTAATGAGTAACTAGAAGCATTGGCAGCAGTAAAGTCAGAGGCGGTAAAGCTTCCGACAGGAGACACGTATTTGACAGTATATGTTATTACACCGAACACAGGTTTTAGCGTAGTGTCGCCAGTTATCGGTGTATTAA
>CAMVHR010000118.1 GCA_947167345.1 uncultured Treponema sp. | reverse complement strand
AGAGAATCGGCACTGCTTGCAGGGGCGATTCATGGAGCGACTTGGCTTGGGAGCGTGGGGTATTCGCAACGAGCACGATAGTGCGAAGTTCGCTGGAAACTTCGTTGCGAGAACAAGCGAGGCTTTCCCCTCTTTTTCACATAAAAATCTTGCTTTTTCCCTGTAAAAGTGTTATATTTGTAATAATTCTACAAATATAGGTGTTTTATGGTATTAAAATTATCTTTAAGTAACTTTTATTCAATTAAAGATACCCTTACGGTAGATTTTGAGGCTGCTCGCATTTCTACAGCAGCAACAAAAGAACTGTCTGATAATGTATTTACTCTGGGTAATAAAAAGTATCTTAAATCCATTGGAGTATTTGGTCCTAATGCATCTGGAAAAACAAGCATTGTAAAATCATTATCATTCTGCATTTCTTTAATCCTTGATTCTTATAGAAACAATGAAGGCGTTATATTTACTTTTATGCCTTTTAAGTTTGATGGATATCATGAAAAACCTAGTACATTCAGTATCAATTTTATTTGTGATGATACTGAATATGAATATTCTTTTTCGCTTAATCGAAAAGAAATTATTTCGGAAAGCTTATACTATTATCCTGGAAAGCGAAAGGCAAAGATTTTTGTCCGCAAAGAACAAGTTGGAAAACCTAAATCTGAAATCTACAGCTTTGGTGACGGATTCTTTGTAAAACCTCTTGATGTTGCTCAAAGTACAGGGCGCAATACTCTCTTTATTAGTCGAGCTAGTCAGATGGATAGAGAGCTTGCAAAAAAGATTTATTCATTCTTTAAGACAGATTTACTTATTGGTATACCAAGAATTCCAAATGATTATGCTTTAACTTTGTTTAATCAAAATAAACAGTTGTTGCTGCAGGCATTGAAAATGGCAGACAGTGATATTGTTAATATCGAGGCTAGAAAAGAAAATGTCACTATCCCTGTTATGCCTGCCTATCTGCAATTTGGAACAGAAATGATTCCAAGTATACCTGCTGCTCAAACAGAAACAGTTGTACGGTTTCTTACTGCACATAGAAAAAATCCTGAATTGGGATTTGATTTATATTCTGAAGAATCTGCTGGTACTGTACAGCTTTTCTATTTACTTTTGGTCCTTCTTTATATCTGCAAACATGGTAAAACTCTTATTATAGACGAATTTGATTTGAGTCTTCATACAGAACTTGCAGAGTTTATTATAAATCTTGTTCATGCATCTAAAAATGCCCAGATTCTCTTTACAAGTCATAATACAAATCTTATTAATACAAAAAAATTTCGCAGGGATCAGATTTATTTCACAAATAAAAAAGAGGATGCTTCTACAGATTTCTATTCTCTTTTTGACTTTAAGGACTTCCGTGAAAACATGGATGCCGAAAAAGGTTATCTGCAGGGCAGATTTGATGCTGTTCCTTATGTGGCTTCTTCTGTTGAATCAATACGAAAACTGTTTGGAGAGTAATGATGCCAAAAAATACTCGCCCAAGTCGAAAAATGAAACCTGTAATTCTCGTTTTATGTGAAGGTGAAACAGAGGAATGTTATATTGACTTTCTAAAACAGAAATATCGTCTTCCGATAAAAATAGTTTCAAAAATTGTAGGAAGTAAAATCAATACAAGATTAATCAGGCGGTATAAAAAAGAATTGGCATTAACAAACTCAGAAACCATTAATTGCTTTTTAATGTATGATGCAGATGTACAATCTGTTGTAGATAATCTTATGACCTGCGAAGAAAAACTTTTATTATCTCGCCCTTGTGTTGAAGTCTGGTTTTTAGCACATTCTCAAAAAGTTCCTGCAAAAAACATTTCTAGTGAAGAATGTGTTAATTTACTCAAAAAAGAAAGTCCATGGAAAGAGTATAAAAAAGGAAAACTTTCATTTGAGCAGCAGGAAACCTTATGGGAAAAACGCATTTCTGCCTGTAAAAATATAAATCATGAACAAAACTCTGACAAACCATTTTCTATGATGAAAGATTTTATTGATCTTCTTGAAGGCAGTAAATAATTTTCTGATTTTGCATAAATCATGCAAAAACAACGTAAAAAACACCATAAATTAAGCAAATTTCTTCTATAGTTTGACCTTTTTTCTAGCCAATCAGTACTTTTATTTATTTCTTCAAAAGTAAAATAAAAAAATCCTTATTTTACTTTCCGGCGTAAAAGTAAAATAAAAACTAGCCTTATTTTGCTTTCCGTCCAAACGAACTGAATTATGAAATCTTCTGTTATTTTCGATATACCGAAAACTTATAAAAATATTCCTTGATTTTTTCGATATATCGAAATATAATGTATACATGAGAATCAATCGTTCCGTGTATTTTAACAAGATTCTACCTTTTATAGATAAGCCTGTGGTAAAAGTTATCACGGGCATTCGTCGTTGCGGAAAGTCTGTTATGATGGAACAAATCCAGGATTATCTTGTAGAAAAAGGTATTAATACTGAATGTATTTTATCTCTAAACTTTGAGTCTTTTACAGATGAGCGGGTGCAGTCCTTTGAAAGCGTGACTTCTGCTGTAAAAACCCTTGTTAAAAATTCTGGCAATAAAAAATTGTATCTTTTCTTTGATGAAATTCAGGAACTTGACGGTTGGGAAAAACTTATAAATTCCTACATGATAGATTTTGACTGCGACATTTACATTACAGGCTCAAACGCAAAGCTTCTTTCTGGTGAACTTGCAACTTATCTTGCCGGGCGTTACATTGAAATAAAAATGTACCCATTTAGTTTTGCGGAAAGTTTTGAGGCTCTAAAGTTAATGAATCCAAAAATATCGCAAAAAGAAGCTTTTGATGTTTATGTTAATACAGGCGGATATCCTTTTCTTTATAATTTTGATTTTAGTGAATCTCAAAAAAAGCAGTATCTCG
>CAMVHR010000117.1 GCA_947167345.1 uncultured Treponema sp. | reverse complement strand
GATCCGTCAATCTAGAGTATCGCACTTTTCTCGTATATTAAAAATCATATCAACTCCTCCATGATTCTCTTTTATAATTTGAATTATTTGAAAGAATATAGTTTCTAGCTACATTAGGAATAAGGAACTGCGTAGTATTTATACCACCTTTTGATAAGGCATTTGATGCATGTTGTGTACAATTATTTGTAAACAAATTATATTGACCAAAATTTCTACCTGTTGTCTCCGCCCATGTCAGCTGGTAGAGCGAATCCAAGCCGAGATTTATTCTCAACCGCCCTTGCGTTGCTTGGTAGCCCGCGGTCGTACGCTACGCTACCGACTGGCTTCGCCACAACTCCAGGGCGGGGCAGGATTTTTCTGTGCCACCCGCTTTCTCTGTCTCCAAAGACAATTTTTTGCCACACGGGTTCGAAAAATCTAACGATTTTTCTTATTCAGGGATTGCGTCAGAAATTTCCAATCCGTGTGACTTTATGTCAAAGAACTACTTATTTTAAATCTTTCAACATAATAGAAGAAAGATATTTGTTTGTAAATCTATGTGCAATCCTGTAAAATTCTCACTGAGAATTTTTTAAAAGTCAGTGAGAAATTTTAAAAACTCACTGAATTTTTGGGCAAAATTCAGTGAGAATTTTCAACTTTGAGATTGAAGTTGCCATACAGATTCGAAAAAACAAACCTCCATGTATTTGAAGTTTTTTAACTCAAATATAATTTGCAACACAGTAATGCAAAGTTTATTAAATATATTACGGATAACCAAAAAAGTGGAATTTTAATAAATATTTCATTTTGAATCATATTAATCTTTGATAAAAAAAATATGATTCCAACATATAAAGAAAAAATATATGACAAAATTATTACAATTATTGAAAGTTTGATTATTACACCTGTATTGCCCCAATAATATGTACCGAGAAATTTTTGACATAAAAAATTCTTATTCTTCATATGTTTATGCTTATCCAATACGAATAAAAAAATTTGAATCACAATTCTGTTTAATAGAAAAATTAATACAAAGTTCAAAACTTAATTATTCATCTTTCCATAATTCCTTTAATTCAGCTTCGACCTTTTTGTAAATTTCTGCACCTAAATTTATTGCCGAAGGAATTGTTCCCTTTATAATTGCACCTACAGTTTCTTTACTAACAGATTTCAAACCATTTGTTTTAAAATAATATGCTAAAGCCTTACCTCTCCGCCTTCTTCCGCGCTTATAAGGCTTACGGCAAAGGCGGGATTCTTGGCAGGGACATCACCATGGATGCCGCTTACTGATTCCGCATGCACTGCTGCCGGTGCAAGGCAGGACAGGTACATGAGGGCTGTAAAAAGGGCAAAGGCTCTTTTTGTTACTGACGGTTTTGAAATTTCTTTTTCCATGATCTCATTCATAATTATTCTCTTTTTTTATTATTTTAAAGTATTCCTATGTCAGTATACATATCTTATGTTCTTTTATCAACACATAGGAACGAAAATCTTTGTTTTTTTTATTATTACAGGATATTCTTTTGTGCTTGACATTCATTCCTTTATGACTGATACTTAGGAAAGTTTTGTTCTTTGATAGCCAGTAGTGGTACAAACCTCCGTTTTACAAAAAGACTTCGGGAACTTGAAGCACTTCCTGAATCCAGAAAACGAACTGTAATAAGCATTATTGACGAGATCATAAAGAACGGCTGATTTTTTTCCTTTCTTTTTCCGCCGGATTTTATGCCCAGTTTTGTCAAGTCCTTATAAATACTGCATTTAAAACAAAAAAACTGGGCAGAACCAGTTTTGACCAGTTAGCCCAGTTTTTACGAAATAAAAAAAATTAACTCAGACAGTCATATAAGGGCAGTGATTTTCATATGCCCATCTTAATGCCTGATTTAAACGCTGCTGATATCCTTTACCGCCTTTTTTTAACGCATCCAGAATATCAAGATCTATTTTTGTATGAACGTCACCTTTCTTTATCTTAACCCAGTCAGAATGAACTTCATACCACGGCTTGAATTCCTCAAGTTCTTCTTTTGTCATTACAGGACAGTCAGAGAAATCTGTGTTCTTGAAATTCATGGCAGCATCGATTTCTTCTTTTGTCAGCGGCGGAAGTTTCTTTACTTCATCTAGCGTCATAGTTTTCATAATACTCAGCCTCCTCATTTTCTTCAGCCTTTCTGGCCGAAATTATTCTTTTATTGCCGTTTCTGTCTGTCGCTACTACGAAGAGTAAGAGCATGTCAGAAACCCTTCCGATTATATTAGACCGTTCTTCCTCTAATGTCGAATGCTCAAAATCAAGTTTCTCTATTCGCTTCTCATCAAGAAACACGCGGACTGCCATCTCAAATGAAATGCCATGCTTCTTTTTGTTTATGGCATTTTTCTTCTCATCCCACTCAAATGTCATCCAATCAATCCTATGTACATAATATTATGTACATTGATATTCGTCAAGACTTTTCTAAAACTTTTGTATTTTCTGAAAGAAAATGCAAAAGTCGCTCCCGCAGAGCATAATACAAAATGATTGCTTATCTTTCCGGAATGTCGCTTCGGCACGCAGTTTTACCTCCCTGTAAAACTGCTAAACAGAACACGCATTATTTTCAGCCGCCGTCCTTGCGGCTGTCCGTTCACGCCTTGCGTTCACAAAATAATGAGTGTTCTGTTCACCTTCGCTCAATCTCCCGTGTAAAAGGCGGAAGCGCCGGCCGGCGGATGTAAATTCTCGCGTTTTTAACAGTTGTATACAGCAGGTCTGTTTGTACACAACTAATTTCTTGTATAACAGTAAGTTACCTTTGCTTGTAAACTATTCTTTATCTTGTGGGGTCTTAAAGGACTCAAAGAATCCAGTTATTAGATGCAAAAAAAATGGGGCTGTCCCAAAAGTATGGGGCAGCCCCAATTATTTTAAATTTACAAGTGAAT
>CAMVHR010000116.1 GCA_947167345.1 uncultured Treponema sp. | reverse complement strand
TCTTTTTCTATATTAGGCTATATTAGCCAATCCACAACTTTTGATTATAACTCATATTATTATCAAAAATACCATAATAAATTAATGAATATTTTTCTGAAAGGTACGTACCTACAGTTATTGGAATATTAAAAGCAAAATTTACAGTTTTGTCTTTATCAGTATTATTTTTTAATTCGTATTCACAAGTTACCAGAGCAAAATCATCTTCAAATTTTATTGTCAAATGTTCTTTTTCAAGTATTAAATCTTTATCATTTACAAGACAAATTTTTGCAGGACCATTTTCTATAGAATTATAAGGAATTCCACCATTGGCATAAAAAAAGATTGGTAATAAACAGAATATTAATAGGCTCAATTTCTTTTTCATTTTTTTCTCCAGTTTCAATATATCGAAATATGTATACTTTGAAAAGAATCTTCTATTTTCCTTTTCCAATGATAAAAGCCCCGACTTCTTTCTAGGCATACAAACTCCTGTAAACTGACAATGGCAGACAAAGATTTTTCTCTCCTTGCCAAAGCCCAGCGGGCTGTGAGAATAACAACCGCATCTTAAAGTTTATTTTTTTTGAACAATTTTTTTTATATATTCTTTTATTAAATAATAGTTTGAATCCCATAATTTTCCTAAGAAAGATGTATTCATTTTTTTCCTTCCTAAAAAAAGCAGACCGATGCGACTATCGGCTTTGAACTTCTTGTTAGGCGACTATTCTATTAACAGTTTTATATTATCCACAACAGAATTAATTTCCTCTTCTGTTGCTTTTTCTATAAAATTGCAGTTTCTTTGTCTATAATCAAGATTTTTTATCTGGTCACTTAAAATACAGCCCTTGATAGAATGATTTTCCAATACAATTTCAAAAGGATAACCTTTTATATGGCTTGTGATAGGGCAGAATAAAGCAAGACCGATTTTCTGATTGTATTTTTTCTGAGAGATGCAAATTGCAGGACGACGACCTTTTTGTTCGTGTCCAGTCTGCGGGTCAAAGTCAAGCCAAACTAAGTCGCCTTTTTCTGGAGTATAATTTGATGCTACCATTCTTCATTACCTAGCGAACTGCCAGTTGATATTTCTGAATGGATGTTTTCCGAAGTAACCATAGCCAGCATATCATCAAGAGTCTTTTTCTGAGGAAGAATTACAATCCTTCCTTTTTCAGCGATTACTTCAATCTTACTGCCGTTTTTTACATTGTTGTCTTTTGCCCAAAGAGAAGGAATCCTAAAACCGAGGCTGTTGCCCCATTTCTGAACTATTGCCTGCATAGTGCTACCTCCATATATAAATATATACATTGTATATCTTTGTTGTCAAGCAAAATTAAAAAAAGGAGCAGCATAAATTGCTACTCCATATAATTACAAACACAATGCTTTTTTACAAAACAGCATCGGGCTTGACCGCGTGTCGGCTACGAAAACAATGTTAGGTTTTGTTTTATTAAGTTTTACCTCTCGCTTGCTTTTTCGTTAACTTCCACAGAAGTTATACAGGTATCCAGATATTTTTTATATTTCCATCAGCATTTCTACCGAGCATTCAAGAGCTTTAGAAAGAGCAATTACGCTTTCTGCTTTTGCAGCATTTATATTCTTTAGTCTCTGCTCATATTGCTGAATTGTACGCACCTGAACTCCAGACACCTCAGCTAATTCACTTTGAGAAAGTCCTGCTGCAAGACGATATTTTTTAAGATTTGTTTCGCCTTTTCGGGAATTGTAAACCTCTCGCATCTTGTCACAGAATTGGGAAATATCCATTTCGTGATAAGGATTATACATAGCCCTTATTTCTGTAATAGGAATCAATGAGTTTATTTGCTTAAAAGTCAGATTTGTTTGCCACTGAAAAAAAGTCAATGCCCACCCCACCCAATATTCTGGACTTCGATTCGCTGCCGGGCGATATTCTTTTGAAAGCTTTTCATTCCCTACTACTTCCAGCGCTAATTCTACACCCGATTTTCCTGCAATTATTGAAGATTCGCCAGATCCAAAACGATTAGAGACAGTTGATTCTAAAAAGCTCTGATAAAATTTTTCAAGAGACATATTTAAATCATAAACTGCAAAATCAAGCATTGAGGCAAGAGTACTCTGAGCTTTTGAAAGATAATTCTTATCGTAAGCGAGGATCATCAGCTTTAATCTCCTCATCCAGAATTTGAATAATGTACAAATCTCCACGCTGCCTTTTGTTTTTTTCTACATCAAAATACTGACGGCGTGCACTCTTATCGCGTAATTCTTTCTTTGCAAACCATTCAGAAGATTTAGCAATTTCGTATCCTTCAAAATGAATTGCATCAAAAGCCTTCTTACTTTTCAATACAAACTGATTTCCAAGTTTTCCCAGCTTCATAGCATTTCCCAACTGACGCACAGAGATTGCACCATTAATAAAATCCTGTGCAAAAGAGAAATAGCTGTCATCTGCCCTGAAACCTACAATAATATCATATTCTTTATATGGGACAGCAAAGTTTTTTAAAAGATAATCCTTTGCTTCCTGAGCAAGTGCAGAACCAATATCGAAGATTCTATTTTCAAGAAGAACTGCAAGCCAGTGAAGAATTGTATACTCACTTGAGTTTAAGTTAAAAAGGGAAAGACCATTCGTTTCGATTTTATAGATGTTTGCATACCCGTCAGTATCTTTTGAAACGCCCCACTCTTTTGCAACGCTTAATTCTTCTGTACAATAAAAACCTAGCCCGTAATCATTACGGACCTTTCCGAATCCAAAGACAGGTTTTTCAATAATTGAGGCAGAACCATGATAGATTGTCTTTTCCATAGCACCATTATACTCCCAAAGATGTATAATTAACAAGTGGTATTTACGGATATATCTGACAAGAAGATATTCAGAGTTTACCAGAAGGAATGTAACAACCGCACAGGCCTTGAGCCTGTGTCGGATTTGAACTTCTTGTTAGTTTTTTTGAACTACAAGTTAGGAACTTGAGTTATAATCAAAAGTTGTGGATTGGCTAATATAGCCTAATATAGAAAAAGA
>CAMVHR010000115.1 GCA_947167345.1 uncultured Treponema sp. | reverse complement strand
AGACAGTCAGGGAATTCAATATTCGGATATGGAATTGTATTTGCCATGAGAAAAATAGAAGTTCTTTCAAGAGTTTCAAAATCTAAAATCACAAAGGATCCAATAGATATAGAAAAAGCAAATAAAACAGCAAAGAAAAATATTGGCAGTTTTATTGCAGGTAAAATTGTTATTTTTTTCCCAAAACAAGTGCCAAAAGATGTCTCTGATTTAGCAAGTACTACTATTGGTAAAGCTGCTTCCAAAATAATAGATGAATCAATTAAAAAGCAAGAGGAACAGGATAAAGACTAATGAGAGCTATATTATTCTTTTTCGAGATTATCTTGATAGGATGTTTTGTATATACGAAAAATCAGGTTATTTTTATTCCCTTATCTTTAGTGGGGGTAATAGGAACGATTTTTGAGATATATGAATTTAAGCACACAAAGAAAATAAGTGCACGAAATTTTGTTCAACGTATTTTAATTGTTTTTTTTGAGCTTTATTTTCTTGCTAATTATTTTATTCATTTCCTTCCAGAATCTTTTTGGGACTAACTTTTCCATTGTGTAGAGGAATTCTATTTTGCAGAGAAATATTGAAACTAACTTTTATTACATTACTTGATTTAGAATAAAATATATTTCTTTTTCCCATAACATGCAGTATAATATTAGAAAGGAGTATTCATGGCAGAAGAAAATGAAAACCGAAAGGTAAAGGACAGCGTTTTTGTCGACCTGTTCGGCAGGGACATTAAATACAGGGAAAATTTCATATCCCTATACAATGCCTTGAGGGGAACGAACTTGAAGCCTGATGAAACAGAGCTTGTGCCGGAGATGCTTGAGAACGTAATTTACATGGCATATGCAAACGATGTTGCAATGCAGGTGAACGGAAAGCTAGTGGTGCTCATAGAGCACCAGTCAACTGTAAACCACAACATGCCGCTAAGACTTCTTGAATATGTGACGAGGATTTACGAAAAAATTGTTCCTGCAAATAAGAAATTTTACAGGGGACTGGTAAAGATTCCGATGCCTGAGTTCTACGTACTGTACAACGGAACTGATATATATCCTGCAGAATCAGAAATGCGGCTTTCGGATGCATTCGAATATCCAGACGAAAAGAAGCCAGAAAGCTTTCCTCTGGAACTTATCGTAAAGGTTTACAATATAAATCTGGATAAGGGCGGAGAACTGTTGGGAAAGTGCGAAACACTTATGCAGTACTCAAAGTTTATAGAAATTGTAAGGAAGTCCATAAAGGAAAAAATTGAGAACCCGCTTACAAGGGCAGTTAAAGAGGCTATCAGCCATGGAATACTGACTGATTATCTTGAACGGAAGTCAACGGAGGTAATCAATATGCTGACGATGGAGTATGACTATGCTGCTGACATAGCAGCACAGAAAGAGGAATCTATGGAAGAAGGAAAGATTTTAGGACTTGAACAGGGGATAAGAAATTTGATACTTAACATGAAACTGACCCCTGCACAGGCAATGGAGGCACTGGGAATACCTCCAGAAGAAAGAAGTTTATATTTATCTCAATTGAATTCGCATTGATGTTATCTTGGAAATTAATCCTGCACATAAGAAAAATATAACTAACGTGCAGGATTAATTTAAATTATAAAAGACATGGGTTACTATCTATCAAAAAAAACAATTCCTTATAGTCCGACATGCCTCCGTTTGTACCACTATGCTGGGAATAATCCTATTAGATATATTGATCCTGATGGAAATGATTTCTTATGGGCTGATTGGAATACATCAACAAACGAAATGATTTTGACGTATGTAGTTGAACCTGAATATGGTAAGCCTTATGCTTTAAAGAAACTTCAATTTACAGTTACTAATTATGTTCGCAACGAATTAAACGGACAACGGATAAATCCAGACGAAAAAACAAAACCTGTACAAGGGGTTTCAAATTGGTATTATCCTAGAAATTTTCCAAAAGGAATTTGGAATATCAAAACAAGTAAGCCCAAGGACGGATCTGATAAATACTTGGGAAAAGTTTTTATTCCTACAGATGCGGTTCAAGAAGTTCCTGTATATGGTCCTATAACAAGTCCCATGCCCAAAAAAGATAATGAAAATGAATTGAATCCTATTGGAATGCAACTTGACTCTGCTTATGGATTTCATTTCAGTGCATCAAATACAACTTTAGGATGTGGCAGAACAGATACACAAGAGAATGCTCTTGATTTTGCAAAGCTATCAGATAAAGCTTTAAAATCAAAGAAAGGTCGTTCATTTGTATATGTGCATTAAAATACTTGGAGGTATAGAGTTATGAAGAAAAATTGGTTGTTCTTATGGTTATTCATAATTTTTTTGAGTTGCAACTGTAATTGTGAACAGAGAAAAGTCAATTTATTTGAGGATTTTTATGAAAATATTCCAGAAAACGCAGAGGAATGTTCTAAATATTTGGGTTTTAAATTGGAATACTATACAAGAAAATCTAATAATCTTTCTTATTATGCAGAATTTGCAGGTATTGAAGAAGAGTGTATTGCTTCTGGTATGAATATGAGGATAACTTATTGGAAGAATAAGTTTTTTAATTCTATACAAGTTTTAGAATTATACGGTGAAACACCCCTGCATTCACTTGGTAAATATATAGGTGTAAAAAGAAAAAAACTTTTAAAAGATTTTCCTGAAATTCCATCAAAACAAACTGAATCATCAGTCATAACATTCTCATCAGAAAACTGGGAGTACTTTATTACTTTTATATTGGAAGAAGATATTGTTATATCAATAACATTAGGAAAAAATCTGTAAAAGAAAATTCAGCGTATGTTTGAAAAACAAAACTGTGTCTGGCACTCTTACTACTAACTTCAAGTTTTTCAGATTTGGAGGATTGTTTTACACCACAAATTCTAATTTTTTTCGACTAATTCCATAGCTCTCTCTAAACTGACAAATGAGTATTTGTCGGGATAGGAGCAGGAATTTTGACATATTTTATTAAACTCCTCTTAAAATAGAATATTTTTAATCTGTAACGTCTATAGCTCAAGTTAAACTCATTTTGGCCAGTACGCAAACTCAGCTTGACCAGTGGACATAATCATCACGGCCAGTGCGCGTAATCATTACGGCCACTGGAAACTGAATTCTTAAGCATCCGTTCCGACAAATTCCTTAGAAACTAATTTTAAGGAGAACCGATATGAAGGAAATTTTCATTCTTGAAGTAAAGGCAAGGCTTGCCACCACAGTTAC
>CAMVHR010000114.1 GCA_947167345.1 uncultured Treponema sp. | reverse complement strand
TTAATACTTATGCCGATTCAAACTTCAATCCACAACTATTGACAATTTCTCAATTGAGTTATAAATTTAGTAAAAATCCTTAGGAGTACTAACTGATGTCAGAAAAGAAAGACATAAAAATAGTCACCAAACTTGTTGCATTGATTGGTGGAGTTATTATTTTTAGTAGTGTGCTTGTTGCTTTTATCGTATTTACGACATTTGCACGTAATCAGAAGAAAGATTCTGAAAAAGATATCTCCAATACTGCGCATGGTACTGCGCGTACGCTTGTTGACTGGGCTATTACACTTGATTTCGGTTCTTGTATAACAGCAGAGAGGGATGATGTAAAGGCTGCCGTTCTTAAAAATGACATTGCCACTCTGGATTCTATTTCAAAGTATTATGGTAGCGTCCTTGACTATGAGTTCATGGCCTTTGTTGACAAAAACGGAAACATTCTTTCTGGTGATGGTGATGGAGTTTCAAAGGGAACAAACATTGCATCTGTAGAAGCTGTAAGAAGGGCTTTGCAAGGCGAGACTGCCAATACTTATGAGCCTATTTTTGCATCTTCGTATGCATCAATTTCTGCACGTCCTATAAAGAACTACGGCTCTGTTATAGGAGCCTCTGTATTTGTATACGACCTTACAACTGATGATTTTACTTCGCTTGTAAAAGACAGTTTTGGCTGTGAATGTACGCTGTTTAACGGAGACACTCGCGTAAAGTCTACTCTTAAAGGCGTGGAAGGAACTAAGCTTGACAACAAGGAAATTCTGGACAAGGTTTTGAAGAGGGGTGAAATATATGAAGGTGAGAATGTAATTGCAGGCACTGAGTATCATTCTACTTATACTCCACTTAAGAATGATGACGGTACTGTTACAGGAATTCTTTTTATTGCAAGAAGCCTTGAAAGTCTGAACCGTGTAAGAAACGTTACCATTGGAATTTGTGTTCCTACCATTATAGTCATAGTTATTATCCTTATGATTTTAAGCTATCTGTTTATCAGATGGCTCATGTGGCGTATTTCTAATGTTACTAATCAGCTGGCAGACATGTCTTCTGGTGATGCGGACCTTACACGCCGCGTAAAACTTCTTATTCGCGATGAAATTGGTCAGCTTGTAATAACGTTCAATGCATTCTGTGACAAGTTGCACAGAATTATTTCAGAAACCAAGAAGTCAAAAGACGACCTTGTTGTTTCTGGTAAATCCATGACAGACTGCATGAAAGATTCCGAAGTGGCTGTAAAGCAGATTGTTGCTAACATTGAAAACATATCATCTCATATAGCAAAGCAGACTCAGAGCGTTCAGCAGACAGCCGGTGCTGTTAATCAGATTTCTTCTAACATTGAAAGCCTTAACAGGATGATTGAAAATCAGGCTAGTGGTGTAAACCAGGCTTCTGCTGCTGTAGAAGAAATGATTGGCAATATCAGTTCCGTAAATAATTCTGTTGAAAAGATGGCAAGTTCTTTTGATGAGCTTTCAAAGAATGCTACAAACGGATTTAACCTGCAGAATGATGTTAACGAGAAAATCCGCCAGATTGAGTCTCAGAGTGAGATGCTTCAGGAAGCAAATATTGCAATTTCTGATATTGCCGAGCAGACAAACCTGCTTGCAATGAATGCTGCAATTGAGGCCGCCCATGCAGGAGAAGCTGGTAAGGGATTTGCTGTTGTTGCAGATGAAATCCGTAAACTGTCAGAAACTTCATCTTCTCAGTCTAAGACGATTGGTGAACAGCTTACCAAGATTAAGGAATCAATTGGAGATGTTGTTTCTGCTTCTAATGAGTCCAGTCGGTCATTCTCTGTTGTTTTTGACAAGATGAAGGAAACTGACCAGCTTGTCATGCAGATTAAGGCTGCAATGGAAGAGCAGAATCACGGTTCTAAGCAGATTACAGAAGCCTTGCGTGGCATGAACGATTCTACCAAGGAAGTAAAAGTTGCTTCAGAAGAAATGAAAGAGGGCAATAAGCTCATTCTTAGGGAAGTTAAAGAACTTCAGGCTTCTTCTGATGCAATGAAGGACGGCATGAATGAAATGGCTTCCGGGGCAAAGAAGATGAATGAGACAAGTACATCTTTGTCTGACATTTCTGGTCAGGTTCGTACTGCAATTGACAAGATTGGCTCTCAGATTGACTTGTTTAAGGTATAAAAATTAAGGATAGTTCCTTAGATATTAGTGGATGAGGCTCTGTAGCAATACAGGGCCTTTTCTATTGTAAAATCTTACAATTCCTTGTATTGTATAAGCAAATGAAGATAATATCTTGGAATGTAAACGGAATTCGGGCTGTAGAAAAAAAAGGTTTTGTAAGCTGGCTGTCTGAATGTGATGCAGATGTTGTGTGCATTCAGGAAACAAAGGCCAATCCTTCTCAGCTTTCACAGGAACTTTTAAATCCACTGACAAAAGACGGCGGATTATATTTTTCTTATTTTAACAGTGCAAAAAAAGCCGGTTATTCTGGCACTGCAATTTATTGCAAGCAAAAGCCTGATTGTGTAGAAAATATGGGCATTGATGCCTTTGATGATGAAGGTCGTGTTACAATTGCAAAATTCGGCAAGCTTGCGGTTATTTCTGCTTATTTCCCTAACAGTCAGGACGCAGGTGCTAGGCTTGGCTACAAGCTGGACTTTTGCCATGCCATGCTTGAAAAGTGCAATGCCCTTGTTGCAGAAGGCTTTAATATTGTACTGAACGGCGATTACAACATTGCGCATAAGCCTATTGACCTTGCAAATCCAAAGAGTAATGAGCATAATGCAGGCTACTTGCCTGAAGAACGAGCTTGGATGGATGAATTTACGGCGGCTGGCTATGTAGATACATTCCGTCATTTCTGTTCTGAGCCAGCTAAGTATACCTGGTGGAGCTACCGATTTCATGCACGCGAGAAGAACGTCGGGTGGCGCATAGACTATCAGTGTGTAAATCCGTCATTCTTGCCAAACGTAAAATCCAGCACCATTTTGAGTGAAGTAACAGGCTCCGATCACTGCCCGATTATGATAGAGATTGAGTAAATTCGCAAAAACTATAGGTTTCACGACACAAAACCTACAGGTTTTATGACACAATTCTCTAGATAATTACGACACAATTCTTATAAGTTTCGCTTTCAGGGATTTTTGTATGTTTGCTTAGAAAATGGTGTAGAAGTTTTTTGGTACAAAAAACTTCATAAGGTGGTATTTCATAGCCTAATAATGCTGACGTTTTTGTAAATTATGTCGCGAA
>CAMVHR010000113.1 GCA_947167345.1 uncultured Treponema sp. | reverse complement strand
ATATCAAAGGAAATAAGCATTATTCTGTTGATGACTGTCCTTACTTTATTTGTCTTCAAAGAAATACAAATATAAACCTTGAAAAAGAATACGCATCTATCATTGAAATGTATTCATCCAATAAAGTTACCGTTCCTATTCAGGCCTTTTTTGGAGAATTACATACTTTAAAATCGAATGAAGAAACTTTACCAATAGCTCTCATAGATAGGAATGTAAATCTGGATCAGCTACTGGCAATTCATAATGCAATTAATTATCCAGTTGCATATATTCAAGGACCTCCAGGTACAGGAAAGACAACTACAATAATTAATACAATCATTACTGCTTTCTTTAATAATAAGACCGTTTTATTCTCGTCATACAATAACCATCCAATAGATGGTGTGTTTGAAAAACTCACTTCCCTTAAATATCGAGGTTATACAATACCATTTCCAATTCTAAGAATTGCAAGTAATCAAAAGATTCCTGAAACAATAAAATACATAAAAGAATTAATGAGGAATATTCAAAATCTTTCTGTATTTGAAGATGTATTAAATCAATCTAAACAAAATCAAATTGAACGTACTAAAAAACTTACTGAACTCCTTCAGAAACACGAAGAACAGCTTGATTTAAAAGAACGACGAGAATTAATAGAAGCAATGCTTTCTAAAAACGAAAATATGAATCTTCGAATCAATCTTGAAGGACAGCAGGAAAATGCAATAAATAAACGATTGAACGAAATTGGAAACATAACTGATGAAGAAGCTCTTGCTTTGTTATATTTTGATCACGACAAGCTTATGCAGTTTATAAACTTTACTTCAGTGAGTTACTTAAAACATTTGTATGAACCCGAATATAAGGATTTTGTAGAGATTTTGAATATCCAAGATGAGCAGGAGCAGACAACTAAATTTAATAAGTATTTCTCAGTTTCAGACAATGTTATAAAAATGCAGAAAGTATTTCCAGTCTTTTGCTCAACCTGTATTTCTACTCAAAAAATTGGAGAACCAAATCAATATTTTGATATGACAATAATGGATGAAGCCAGCCAATGTAATACAGCTGTTTCTCTGGTTCCAATTATCAGAGGAAAAAGTCTAATGCTTGTTGGAGATCCGCAGCAATTAAATCCAGTTATTACCCTTGACCCGAATATTAATAATGAATTAAAAGCAAAATATAATGTAAACGATAGTTATGATTACATAAAGAATTCTATATATAAAGCCTTCCTTGCAAATGATTCTGTAAGTCAGGAAACTTTGCTGCACAACCATTATAGATGCGCTAAAGAAATTATAGATTTCAATAATAAGAAGTATTACAACAGTCAGTTAAATATCAAATCAAAACCTATGTATGACAAACCTCTGATGTTCTGTGAAGTGGCTGAAAACTATTCAAGCTATAAAAACACTGCACCAGAAGAAGTTGAAGCAATTGTCAGGTATGTCAAAAAGAATCCAGGAAAGAAAATAGGAATAATTACACCTTTTAAGAATCAAAAAGACCTGATTGAAAGTCGATTAAAAGAAGAGCATCTGGATGATGAATTAAGTTACGGCACCGTACATGCTTTTCAGGGTGATGAAAAAGATGAAATTTTGTTTTCTCTGGCATTAACAGATCATACACATTCGAGAACATATGACTGGCTTAAAAACAACAGAGAGTTAATTAATGTTGCAGTTTCAAGAGCAAAAGATAAATTGGTACTAATTTCCAGTGAAAAGGAATTAAAACGCCTTCATAAGTCAAATGAACAGGATGACCTTTACGAATTAGCAAGATATGTTAAAAGTAATGGAGAATGTGCTGTATCACCAAGAGAAACCTCTTCAAGAGCTTTGGGAATTAAACCATATAGTTCCGAAACTGAAGATGCTTTCCTAACAACATTAAACCAGTCGCTCTCAGTTCTTTTAGAAGATGATTCAAAATATTCTGTAAAACGAGAAGTTCAAACATCCCATCTATTTGAAAAACTTCCATCAGATTGTGAGTTTTTCTTTAAGGCAAGTATAGATTTTGTAATCTATAAAAAAGGATATAGAAATAAAGAATTTCCAGTTTTAGCTATTGAACTTGATGGTCCAGAACACCATACAGACCCAAAAGTAATGGCAAGAGATGAAAAAAAGAAACAAATATGTAAGGACCATGGATTTACATTGATTCATGTAGATAACACATATGCTAGACGATATAACTTCCTTAAAGATATACTTACTGAGTTTTTTAACGGGAAATGACAGTTTTCAGAAGTACAGTGTCTAGCTATGTCACATATTATTCCGTATTCTGTAAAAAATTGACTTTATATGGTATAATTTACTCATAGATTTTTGTCATGAGAAAATGTTTATGAGTAACTTTGCCTTTTTACCAGTTTACTGGCCGGATTTTGCAAATACTCTGGATTTTGCAGAAAAATATGTTTATACAGATCCAGCTTCAAGCAAGAATAAATCTGGTCTTTTTGTTGAATTGATGGTTCGGGAAATAATGCGCATTGAAAACATCCCGGAACCCGAATACGACAATACTCGCTTTACACGAACAAAAATCTTAACATCCGAAGGCCTTCTACCTTATCACGTAAATCAATGGATAAATCAGGTTCGAATTAAACGCAACGATTCTGCTCATGAAAATATTGCTTCGCAGCATGAAGCTCTTGTTGTTTTAGGATTCACATGGCAGATTGCGGTTTGGTTTATGAAAACTTATGGAGATGCAAGTTTTAAGCCTCAGGACTTTGTAAATCCAAAACCTCCAAAAAAAATAATTAACCTGATGCCACTTGTAAAAAATCAGGAAAAGAAGATTGAAGAGCAGAAAACAGAACTTGAAAATGCTGCCGTAACCATTGCTGAAAAAGAAGCTGCTATTGCTGAGCGAGATAAAAGACTTTATGAACTTGAAGCAGAAATTGAAAAAGCCCGCAAAGAACGCGAATCTATCCAGAACCTTACTCCGCAAAGTTCCCTTACTAAACAGCAGCGTCAGAATACATCTGCTCTTGCAATTTCAAATGCAAAACTTACAGAAGCACAGACCAGGGCAATCATTGACCAGCAGCTAAAAAAAGTCGGCTGGGAAGCAGATACAGAAAACCTTCGATATTCAAAAGGAACCAGACCACAAAAAGGCAAAAAAATTGCCATTGCAGAATGGCCTGTTAAATCATCAAAAACTTCCGACGACAGAGCTGATTATGCTTTGTTTGTTGATGAGCAGTTAATCGGAATCATTGAAGCAAAGGCTTACGAAAAAAGCGTTTATGCAATCATAGATAACCAGTGCCATGAATATGCAAAGAAT
>CAMVHR010000112.1 GCA_947167345.1 uncultured Treponema sp. | reverse complement strand
AAAGCGGAAATTTTTCGCCGGCATTTTTAGGAAGTTTAACACCGGCAGCGACAGTATAAGCAAAACGGCGATAAAACTGGCGATAAAGCCCAAAAAACGGCGATAAACTATAAAGACAAAATTGTGGAATATCTTTCTAACCATTCCGAAGCCCGCTCGCAGGATATTGCCTTGTTTATAGGATTAAAGCAATCTCGAACTAAAGACTATCTTGCAGAACTCGTTGATGAAGGAAAGATTGTCGCTAATGGTGCAAATAGAAACAGAACTTATTCATTAAAATAATTTAATAGAAATTGTAATGAAAAAAAATGTTCGCAGTGTTTGGAAGGATTAGGAAGACTTGTATTTTTCGCTCTAAATATTAAAATAAATAACACTTCCTCGGTTGTCTGGTCTCGAGCCAACCTTTATAAATACGTTAGGATCTGAAGTATTTTCTTAAAATGTGTCCGAGCATCAAGAGGAGCAACGTCTTCTTAGCCACATTGTTGTTTTTCTATCTATTTATAAAATACAATCCCACAAGACAGATTGCAACACCAAGGATTTTGTTCCAGTTGATTGATTCATGATAGCCGATAAGCCCTACAAAAATCAAAATGACTGCAAGAAGTGCATTGGAAACTGTTGCCAGAGTGCTAACCTTCCAGCCGACCTTGTAAGCAAAGATGAAGCCTACTTCAAGACCGGTAATCACGATTCCAAGAACGATTGTGGCCCAATTTGTATGGGAAAATGCTTTGAGTATGTTTCCACCTTTTGTGGTGATAAAGAAAGCCACTGCTGAAAAAATTGTTGCCACGGCATAAGTGATTGTCATGCTGGCATAGGTGTTCATCTGCACAGGGATTCCCTTTGCGCAAATCTGATAAAGAGTGTTTGCAAATATAATGATTAAAAGCGGCCAGATGTAATTGAACATGGACATCTCCTTAGAGAAAAATTGCCCATCTTCACGCCTATATATTGGCGGACCTACTGATGTGGCTGAATGTTATAGGAACTCAGAAATCCCGGCACATTCCTACCCGGTGGCAGATAGGAATATTATAGCGAAAATGTGGAAGAATGTAAATGTTCTCAGTGATGATTGCACTTAGCCTCAAAGTTTGGCTTAAGCTGTCCTTTTGCAAACAATTCTGCGGCTTGGTCGGCAGAGCCTGTAATTCCAGGCATTTCTTTTAATCCACTTTTTGCAATTGCATCGATGGCTCCCTGTCCGCGGTTTCCGAGAATCAGAGTTTCTACTCCAAGGCTTTTTAAGTAAGGCGGAATGGCGTGATGTCCGTTTCCTTCGTTGCCGATTACTTCTGAAGAAAGAACTTTTCCGTCTTCAATCTCGTAAATCTTAAAGTATTGTGTTTTTCCAAAATGTTGAAATATGTTTCCTGTTTCTTTGTCGTAAGTTACTGCTACTTTCATTTTATGCTCCCATAAAAATGCTTGAATCTTCTCATTTGTCTGGATATACAGGAAATTATAACGGAAAAAGGGGATAATGTCACTTGCTCTTAGTCTTCATGACAATATAGTCATAAAATCTTAAGAAGTTGCGTCGTAAGTCCTTAAGAAGTTGCGTCGTAAGTCTTTAAGAAGTCGTGCCATAAGTCTTTAAGGAGTTGCATCTCACGGACTTTAGACCTCCAAGCACTTCTACTCTATGAGTAATTTGTTGTATAATGCCGCTTAAATGACAGATTTGGCAAAAATGCCTGAAATGAGGAAGAATTCAAATGCAGGACATCATTAATATTGCGGCTTTAACGATTGTTGCAATTTTCATTTATATGATCATTATGGGACATATACTGAAATACAAAAAGAAAATCGGCAAAATGAATCCTAGGGGATTGATTGAATGGACTTCAATAGAAATGTCTTCAGAACTTCAGCAGCATGGCTATTTTGAATGCGGATTGGAAACGTTAAAAGCGATAGATTCCTATATCGAAAAAAAACGTAAGGTTTACGATTCTGCTTCAATGTTAAAAGATAAGGACTTTATTTTGCGATGTGGTTCTCTTGCAGGACAAGTCATAAGGTACAAAAAACATTGGAAATGGAAATTCACTGAAGATAAAATTCCATACCTTGAAAAGAAAGGTAAAATAATTTATCCATTTGAAATTATCAAACAGCGGATAAATGGCGATATAGAGAGCTTATATGGGTACTTTGAAAATACTGATAAGAGTCCATACAGTCAATGAATATGAAAATCTTAGTAATAAATGACATGCTTGAAGAAAAACATTTTGACCTCATAAAAAAAGCCACAGACAAAATGGCAGCTGATGTTTTTTTCTATAAAAATGAAACAGAAATTCCTGAAGCAAATTATGATGCGGATATCATTTACGGTTTTGCTCCATCAATCGTAAAAAATAGCAAGTCTTTGAAATGGCTTTGCGTGCCTTGGGCCGGTGTTGATTCTCTGATGTCACCTGACTATTTTGCTAATGAGGAATGTCTTCTTACAAACTCAGCCGGGGCTTACGGAGTTTCCATAGCAGAACACATGATAGCGGTTTGCCTTATAATGATGCATCGTCTTGATGAATTTATGACAGAAACAAAAAATGGTCAGTGGCTTAAGCCTCGTTCTCAAAAATCTCTTAAGGATTGCCGAATTACGGTTTTGGGAACTGGCGATATTGGAACTACATTTGCAAAGAGAGTCCGTGCCTTTGAGCCTGCCTCGATTGTCGGTGTATGCCGCAGCGGAAAAAGTACGGCGACAGTTTACGACAAAGTTCTTCCTGTTAGCGAACTTGATTCAATTCTGCCAAAAACAGATTTGCTTGCAATGAGTCTTCCTGCAACTAAAGAAACTTCTGGAATCCTTTCTGGAAAACGGATGGCCCTGCTTCCTCAGGGGGCTTACATTGTAAACGTAGGGCGTGGTTCTGCTATTGATGAAGATGCCCTTGCTGATAATCTTGAAACTGGACACCTTGCCGGGGCTGCCCTTGATGTTTTTCAAACAGAACCTCTTCCAAAGAATAACAGATTATGGAAAGCAAAAAATCTTTTAATCACACCACACATTGCCGGGAATATGACTGTCCCATACACTAAAGACAAAAATGTGCAGATGTTCTTAGAAGATTTGAGAAACTTTACAGAAGGGAAGCCGTTGCACTATCTTGTTGACAGAAAGCTTGGGTACTAAAATATATAGTTTTCTGAAATAATCAAGTCTAAGATGCCAAAAAAGGATTTGGATTCTTTTTTCCTGTAGTTTAATAATTCTTTTAGTAAATCAGGAAAATCTGGATATTCAATTTTTTCTATTTCAGAAACTTCTTCAATGACAAATAGCCTGTAGAGTTTATAAATGGAAAAATAGCAATCCTTGTATATAAGCCATGCATCCCAGTACTTGTTTTTTAAATACGTAAAACTTATATTGATTTCAGAATCGTCAGTAAAAATGACTTCATAATATTTTTTTGTGAGAAATTGTCAATAGTTGTGGATTGAAGTTTGAATCGGCATAAGTATTAAGCA
>CAMVHR010000111.1 GCA_947167345.1 uncultured Treponema sp. | reverse complement strand
AAAAGTACAAATCAAAAGGAATAACTTATGTAGGAGGAAAAATGAAAAATATCAAACCATTTGAAAAACTTACATTTCACGATGACTTCATGTTCGGTCTTGTAATGCAGGACAAGGAAATCTGCCGCAAGGTGTTGGAATGCCTTATGGGCATTAAGATAAAAGAAATAAGTTTTCCAGAGCCCCAGAAAGCTTTTGAGCCGTTTTACTCTTCACACGGAATTCGTCTTGACGTTTACGTGCAGGATGAAAATACCATCTATGATGTAGAGCTTCAGAACAAGAACGAAAGCAACATTGGTAAGCGCTCACGATACTACAGGGGAATGATGGACATTGACCAGCTTTTGAAAGGTCAGGACTACTCAAAGCTAAAGAAGAGCGTTATAATATTCTTGTGCAGGTTTGATCCGTTCGGTAGGAACGAACCATGCTACACCTTCAAATACAGGTGTGATGAGAATAAAAAAGTAGACCTTAAGGACAGTTCTGTCGTGAAGGTCTTTAACTGTACGGCTTACGAAAACGAAAAGAATGAAAGTCTGCAGGAATTTCTAAGATTCGTGCAGACAGGAAAACCAGAGTCAGACCTGACGAGGGAGATTGAGAACATGGTAGAACAGCAGAAGACAGTAGAGGCAAACAAAAACTTATACTTTTACATGAGCATTCATGATCAGGACAAGATAATTGAAGGCAGAAAAGAAGGCATTAATGAAGCAAAAATTGCAAATGCCAGAAACCTGCTTGCAATGAAAGTCTTGTCTCATAAGCAGATTGCACAGGCTGTGGAACTGCCGCTTGAAAAGATTGAAGATCTAGCAGCTGAGATGGCAGCTAAGCTGGCAAAAGAGGCAACTTTGCAATAAGTCTAGCGCACACTACACAAGCTGAATGCAAAGTGATGTTGCCTCAGCACTGCCACCTGAGGCAGGACTGCCAGCTCCGCCTGCACATGAAATGAAGGTCGTGCTTAATAATAGAAAGGAAAGGAGTAACGCACTGAAAAGTACCGCTTTCAGCGGTTTTACTGTTTTACAAAGTACCCCCCCCATAACATTTTACGCGGTTTTTGTCAATACCCGTGAAGGACTTTTTGCTAACATTTTTTACTGACATACAGCCTCCTATAACAGTTTTGTCCACTATCTTTAAATATAGTTTTCCTGTTTTCTTGAGAATTTGAATGAATTTTACACCTGAATTTCAAGTTCTGTCAACAAAACTGGGATAAACGTCGTTTTTTTGGGATGAATGTTGAATTTTAGTAAAATTCACTATTGCAATAGTTTTCAAAAAAAATTCTTTACAAATGCCGATATATGTATAGTATAATTTGACTAGCATCATTAGATTAATTTCTTTTATCAATCAAGGAGATTTTAATGAAAAAGAAATTTCTTTCTCTTTCTACAAGACTTTCAATTTTTGCACTTGCCGTCATTTTTATCATTGTTGCAATTTCCACAGCATCTTCAGGCATCTTTTTTTACAGAAACAGCATTGATAATTTTTACAGAAACGCCGAACTGGAACTTTCAGAGTTTTCAGACTCAATTTCCATGTTTTTTAATGCAAAGGAGACAGAACTGAATGTTTTTGCCGTTTCAAAAGAGGTCAAGGCATCAGACGACACAATACACTCGTTTGTAAATGAAACAGGAACAGTTCAGATCCTTGGCTATGCAAAAAGCCCTGTCGAAGAAAACATTCGTACATTATGCAAAGCTTTTGCAAGCCATGATTCTGATATTGCTGAAATATATATAGGAACAAAATGGGGCGGATACGCCACAAATTTTGATAGCACAATGAACGGTGGGTACGACCCAAGAAAGCGCGGTTGGTACGAAACAGCCACATCTGGTGGTGGAAAAGTAATGATTACCGATGCATTTGCATCTACCGTAGGAGCAACAGTAGTCGGAATCACAAGAAGCGCTTACAATGATTCAGGAGATTTTATCGGAAATGCTTCCATAGAAGTATCCCTCGACACCCTTACAAATATTCTGAACGGTCTGAATATGGGAACAGGAAGCTTTATCATGATGATCCAGAAAGATGGAACGATTCTTGCAGACACAAGCAAATCAAAGAACAATTTTAAAAATATCACAGAAATAGGCATAGAAGGGCTCAAGTCCATGCTGGCATCCAGCAGCAAGAGCGGAACGATAGATGTCGCAGGAGACACTTATCTTACACAGTTTGTAACAAATCCGCGGACAGGGTATCAGATTGCTGCATTCTGCCCTAAGTCAACAGTCCTTGAAACATACAATAAAACACTGCGCACAACAGTATTAATATGTAGTTTGTTCAGTGCCTTTGTTACAATCCTTGCCCTAATCCTTACCAGAAGATTTACAAAACCTCTGATGGTAATCTGCGAAAGCATTACGGCAGACGCAACGCAGATTGCCGGCGGTAATGCAGACCTGACAAAGAGAATATCAATAAAACGGAACGACGAAATAGGTGCCGTTGCCGAAAGTTTCAATGTATTCCTTGAAAAACTACAGGACATCATAAAGAGCATGAAACAGTCCAAAAACGCATTGTCAAAAGCAGGTGACAGTCTTGGAGCAAGCACACAGGATACAATGGATGCCATAAAGCAGATAAGTACAGGCATTGACGGTCTAGGTGGAAACCTGCGCAAGCAGAATGCAAGCGTTGAACAGACTTCAGGCAGTGTAGATAAAATCCTCGACGGCATAAACTCGCTGGAATCTCTGGTTTCACAACAGGTAAAGGCTGTACAGGGAGCTTCAACTGCCGTAGAGCAGATGATTGGGAACATAAGCGAAGTAAACCGTTCTGTAGATAAAATGGCCGTATCATTCGGTGCCCTAGCTGCCGATGCAGAAAGCGGTGCAAAAACACAGAGTGAGTTACAGTCACAAATTGGCGAGATTGAAAACCAGTCAAAACTGCTTAGTGAAGCAAACACTGTAATTGCAAACATAGCTGAACAGACAAACCTTCTTGCAATGAACGCTGCAATCGAAGCAGCCCATGCAGGTGAAGCAGGAAAAGGATTTGCTGTTGTTGCAGACGAAATACGAAAGCTTTCCGAAACATCATCTTCACAGTCAAAGACTATTGGTGAACAGCTTAACCGCATTCAGCAGACAATAGGTTCTGTAGTTGATGCAACTCAGAGGGGCGTTCAGGGATACTCTCATCTTGCAGGCGAAATTCGAGAAACAGATAATCTTGTGCGTCAGATAAAAGCAGCCATGACTGAACAAAAGGAAGGTTCCGTACAAATTACCGATGCATTGCATGGTCTTAATAACAGTACTGCTCAGGTACAGAACGCTTCACATGAAATGACGGCAGACAGCCGTGCAATTATCAATGAAGTGGGTACCCTGCAGGATGAGACAAGCATGATGAGACGCAGCATGGATGCAATGGGTGAAAACGTTACAAAAATAAACGAAACAGGAGGAACCCTTTCAGACATATCAAGCCTTATGGAAAAATCAATAGGCGAGATCGGTCGTCAGGTAGATCAGTTCCGCGTATAAGGCAAAAAAAAATTAAAAAAAAATCATTTTTTTTTAATAACCATGTTGACACAAAATTCATTTTGCAGTAAAGTCTCTTATGTCGATTACATGGTGCCTGTAGTTCAGTGGTAGAATCCCAGATTGTGGATCTGGTTGTCGT
>CAMVHR010000110.1 GCA_947167345.1 uncultured Treponema sp. | reverse complement strand
AAAGCGGAAATTTTTCGCCGGCATTTTTAGGAAGTTTAACACCGGCAGCGACACAGAACAAGGAAATATTGGTGCTCAACGTGCACTTGGCGATTGTTATGGCAATGGTTTGGGATGCTGTAAAGATTTTGATAAAGCTTTTTACTGGTATAAAAATGCTGCAGAACAGGGTGAAAAGTATGCACAATATGATTTGGGCGTTTATTATAGTTCTGGTTGGGGATGTAAAATAGACCATGAAGAAGCTTTAAAATGGTATGAGAAGTCAGCAAATCAGAATTTTGCGCCTGCTTTATATGGTTTAGGAAATTGTTATCTTTATGGGTTAGGGTGTAAGGAAGATAAAGTTAGAGCGTATGAAGCATTTAAGAAATCAGCTGATCAAAATGATCCTTATGGTTTGTATATGCTTGGGGCTTGTTATCATAATGGTTGGGGCTGTTGTACTGATAAAATAAAAGCTTTTGAATTATTTGAAAAATCTTCAAACTTAGGTTGTGCAGATGCAATGGATGCTTTGGGACGTTGTTATGGAAATGGGCTTGGCTGTAAAGTTGATTCTGTGCAAGCTTTTAAATGGTATGAAAAATCTGCAAATACTGGATGTATTAATGCCTTATATGATTTAGGTATTTGTTACCAATATGGAATAGGCGTATTAAAAGATGGTAGAAAAGCTTTTGAAAGTTTTAAGAAAGGACATGAGCGTAATAATTATTATTGCTCCTACGGATTAGGTTGTTGTTTTTATCATGGCATTGGTTGCATTAGAGATACTGGGTATGCAAAGCAACTTGTACAATCTGCAGCTAATGTGGGTATACAGGAAGCTATTACATGGATAAAGAAACCTGAAACTCGTTCTTTTTCTACAGAATTTCTTGATGCTTTTGCAACTGGTGCAACATTTGGTCTATGGGGATTAGCTAAAAAAATAATTCGTGGATAAGTATATTGGAGAAAATAGCATGAAACTCTGTCCAAAATGTAATTGTAAGATTGAAGATGATGACATGACATTCTGCCCAGAATGCGGTGAAACCTTAGAGGTTAACTCTGTTGAAAGACAGTCGTTGTATTGTACAAAATGTGGTGCTAAATTATCTGGTGGTGTTAAATTTTGCCCTGAGTGTGGAAAAGAAATCTCAGAAGCTTCTTCCTTTAGAACAATCGTAATAAAACAAAATGACTGGGAATTCTCAGATATTAAACAGGACTTTGTGTCTATTGAGGAAAGCAAAGATGCAATTCCAATTGTTTTAAATATAACTGATAAATATATAATTTCGTCATGTATGGATAATGATGAAATTAAGGTTTTATGTAAATTACCGAATGTAGTTTTCTATACAGATGTGAATACATGCTATTATGGTACTTTACCATCTGATGTAGATGAAAGAACTGCTGTGAAAGTAAAAGATATTATTTCTCTATTGATTACAAGAAGTTCTGTTGAATTGAATTTTGATAATGAAACTATTAGACTCCCTGCTTTTAAAATGCTTGAGGGACTTTTAGAAAAAATAATTTCTGATACTAAGAGTTGCTTAAAAGCTGACTTCTATGTTGAAATTCTTACAATTGCATTTCCTGATTATGATACCTTTAGAATTATTCGTGCAATCATGCGGGAAATCAAAGTAAAAGTTGAAAGATTTGTCCATGAAAATGATGCATATCTTTTCTCTTTTAAATTGAAAGAAACCGAATGCTGTATCTCTGCAATTGTAAATAAACTTTCCGGATATTATATAACATCATGCACAGAAATTGAAGATGGTGTCTATGAATGCAAATTTATAAATTTTTCAAAGCATATTGATATTCGAAATTTTTGCTATGACGATTCCAATTATTGCATGGAAGTGAGAAAACTATTTCTTGCTAATTTTGATAATATGTCAAAAGATGTTTTTGAAGGATTTAAAATGCTTTGCCCAAATGCAGATGTTGAGATTCTTAATGAGACTTCATTGCTTCACGGCTCTTATGTTCAGTTTTTAATATTGATGGGAAAAGTTGGAAATGTTTTACCACTTTTTGTATGTCCCTCATCATTTCAAATTCGTACAGATGTGGATGGAATTCAAACTGTATTTCCTGATAATGTTACAATTCCGTCTAAGAAGTCTCTCTGTTTTAAAACATCTGATGGTTCTGCAGATTTTATGCAGGATGAAAAAGTTTTGCTTAAACATTTTATATTACCAAAGGAGAAAGTGTATGAATGTACTGTAGATTGTGATAGTAACTACGGTATTTCTATTGAAATAAAAGATTTAAAGTCTTCTGACGTAATTGTTTCTGAATTCATTTGAAGATTTTTTTTGTAAAGATATTGTATTAAATTGAAATAGGAAGAGGTTTATAAATGAAAGTTTGCCAAAAATGTAATTGCAAAATTTCGGATGATGAAATGGGGTTCTGTCCAGAGTGCGGTGTGGAACTTGATGATACTTCTGAAGAGCTTGGAGAACAGGAAGTTTATAAAAAGACAATTGAGCTTTTAATAAATGACAGGACTCTTGCTTCAAAAATAGAGTGTAATCTTAATATTCTTCCTCCACATACTATGGGCGGAAAAGTTTGGTATAATGAACTGTTTGAGTACAAGGGCTGGCACTTTCAGCAGAATGTCCTTTTTAAATATGTGCGATTGCTTGATGATGACGACAACTGCATTGCATGGGGTGACAGAAAACAACTTCTTAAGAAATGCAGAAAGCTTTTGCAGAATATATGACAAAATGTGGCACGGCTGTGTTGTAGACTTATAGTAGAGAATGGAGGTGAGAAAATGAAAGAATCTGATCCTAACAAGATTGATATTAACCACTTGGAACAGTATGACTTGCTGGAACTTATTCATGCAAGAGTGTATGAAACTTCTGAAAAGATTGATGCATTTATCATGCAAAAATACGGTAAGAAAGGACTTCTTGAAGAAGAGTCAAAATCTCATGATCCAGATTTGCAGAGTTACCTGGGTCTTTTAGCCCAGAATGAGAAAAACATGGAAGAAAGCTGGGAATGGTATGAAAAGTCTGGCAATCAGGGAAATATTCAGGCTCAGATTATTGTGGGAAATCATTTCCGTGCACGTTTTGGATGGACCCATAAAGATGAGGATATAAATAAGGCTATAGCATGGTTGGAAAAAGCTTCTTCTGATGGTGACAGTCAGGCTCTGCATGATTTGGCTTTATGCTATAAAGATAGGGATGAAGAGGGGGACTTTGAAAAGGCTGTTGAATTGTATGAAAAAATTGTAGCAAATCATGATGTTCACAGTGCCTTTGCAATGAGAGAGTTGAGTGACCTTTATGAGTCTAAACTTGAAGAATGCGACGAAGATGATTTGGAATATGAAGAATTAAAGACTAAAACTTTTGAATGGCTAAAGAAAGCTGCTGATTCTGGTGATTCTTTTAGTCAGCATTCTCTTGGAAGTGCATATAAATATGGTGATTATTGTGAGCAGGATTATTCTAAAGCTCTTGAATATTATAAAAAAGCTGCTGAACAGGTAGATGAAGATGATAACCTTTGTGTTCGGTATTATTTTGATTTAGGACGTTGCTATCATGATTGCGAGCAGGACAGGTCAAAAGCTGTTGAATGGTTTATGAACTCTGCCAAAAACAATCGTCTAGAAGCAAAAAAGGCTTTTTTTAAAGGATTGGGGGAGACATGGGAGTAATAACAGAAGAATTATTCTTTGAAAAATGGAAGCAGGCTTGCGGTGCAGGTGGCTT
>CAMVHR010000109.1 GCA_947167345.1 uncultured Treponema sp. | reverse complement strand
CTTAGGAGGTGCAGTTATGGCACTTAAGAATCTTTCAGATTGGAATGAAAAGAAGACTCAGGCAGACAAAGGGTCTGCTGCGAGTTTTACGCAAAGCGGAAAACTCGGTAAGCAAGCAACGCTTGCGACTGGAACAGCTTGCGGAGCTGGAAAACCGGCAGAAAAACCTGCTTCTGCATGTGGGGCTGGTGAACCAGAGAAAAAGCTTGCTGCGTGCGGTTCAGCATGTGGGGCAAGTAAACCTGCAGAATCAGAAAAGAAACCAGCAGCCTGTGGCAGTGCGTGTGGGGCTGGAAAATAACTTTTCTAATTCGCGAGGAGGTAGAATACGGCAGATAAATACTTTGCTTTTCAATGGCATATTACAGATGAGTGCGACCAGAGGTGCAAGCACTGCTACATTTTTGCAGAAGGTCACCCTGCTCTTGTTTCTATGAACTGGGAACAGATGAAGACTGTCTTTTTCAATGCACTGGAATTCTGTGAGCATTTTGACCGCCTGCCATATTTTTACCTCACTGGCGGAGACCCTATTCTTCACCCGCATTTTTGGGATTTGCTTTCGTTGATGAAAGAGCATGACATCCCTTTTACCCTGATGGGAAATCCCTTTCATTTGACTGCAGAAAATTTGAAGAAAATGAAAGAACTTGGCTGTGACAAGTATCAAATGAGCATTGATGGAATGGAAGAAACTCACGACTGGTTCAGAAAGCCGGGTTCTTTCAAAACAACGCTTGAAAAAATCCGATTGATTAACGAAGCGGGAATAACCAGTGTGATTATGACCACAGTGAGCGGTACAAACATCGAAGAAATCCCATCTGTCGTAGATGCCGTTGTTGAGGCTGAAGCTCAGGTCTATTCCTTTGCCCGCTATGTTCCTACAAGTGACGGCAAGGGTAACGAAAAAAGCGACTGGTACATCTCGCCGGAATGTTACCACGACTTCCTTGAAGAAATCGACAGAAAATATACTGATTACGAAAGTAAAGGTTGTAAGACCTATTTTAATAGAAAAGACCATCTGTGGACACTTTTTGATTACGAACACGGGCGTTTCACAATCCCGGATGATGCTGAAAAGGGTTTAGAGCGTCAGCTCGTCATTTACGGTGGCTGCAACTGTGGAAACTGCCACATTACTATTCTGCCCACAGGAGATATCTTTGCCTGTCGCCGCGTTGCCACAAGCAAAGTCGGAAATGCATTCAAGGACCGTCTTAAAGATGTGTGGTTGAATCAGAAAATGGAAGGCTTTAGGGATTACGAAAAGTTTTCAAAGTGCGCTAAGTGCGAATTATTGCCATATTGCCGTGGTTGTCCCGCTGTAGCCGCAGGAAGTAACGGTGGAAACTTTTATGCAGCGGATCCGCAATGTTGGAAAATCATTGAATGATTTTCCAACATTGGCAACGAGTTTGCCTTTGGCAAACATCGCGTAATGCTGGAAAAAGATTTAAATGCGTTAGGGATACGCAAGGCGGCGAAGCCGTTGCGGAACGTAGGGAGCGTTAAAAAAATGCGAAAGCATTTTTAGCGACTCTCCGAAGCAACTGCGTTGCGTAGGCGTAGTGGAGCAATGGAGCGATAGCGGAACCTGGAGTAGCCCGACCCGAAGTGAGCGTGTTTGTTAACAAACTAAGCGAACGAAGGGGAACGCCCGAATAATGGAGGAAATCTATGTTAATGGATATAATCAAAGCAAGACATTCAATCAGAAAATATACTAAAGAGCAGATTAGCCGCGAGGACTTGGAAAAAATCCTAGAAGCAGGAAACTTTGCACCGAATGCGGGCGGCGGACAGAGAAGCATGATGGTTGCCGTTCATAACAGCGAAATGGCGGCTCATCTTGGAAGAATGAATCTTGCCAGATTCAACCGCGCAAACTTAAGCGGAAGTTATGTTTCTGCAGAACAGCCGAGTGTTATTGATGATCCGACTATGAAAAACGGATTCTACGATGCGCCAACAGTTGTCTGCATTTTCTGTCAGGACGATTTTCTCTTTAAGGTTGCCGATTCATTTTGCATTGCCGAAAACATGATTTTACAGGCAACCGAGCTTGGAATTGCTTCCTGTATCATTTCCCGCGGTGAAGAAACTTTTGACAGTGCGGAAGGAAAAGCTCTTTGCAAAGAATGGGGAGTACCGGAAAACTACACCTGCCAGTGCTTTGTAATTCTGGGTTACATTGACGGTCCACAGCCTGCAAGCAAAGCTCGAAAGAGCAACCGTCTTGTCGTGGTAGAATAGTTTAAGAGAGGTCGGAGGTTAAAATGAGCGAAATTGAGAAAATCAAATCAGTTTTGGAAAATGCAGAAGCCCTTGTTGTTGGAGCCGGAGCAGGACTTTCAACTTCTGCAGGTTTTACTTATTCCGGTGAACGTTTTGAACAATATTTTTCTGACTTTCAGGCTCGATACGGTTTTTCTGATATGTACACCGGTGGATTTTATCCCTACAAAACTCTTGAAGAGCAGTGGGCTTACTGGAGCCGATACATCATGATTAACCGATATATGGACGCTCCGATTCCTGTGTATGAAGAGCTTTTTGAACTGGTAAAGGATAAAAATTATTTTGTCATCACAACGAATGTTGACCATTGCTTTCAGAAAGCGGGATTCGATATGTCACGACTGTTTTACACTCAGGGGGATTACGGGCTTTTCCAGTGCAGTGAGCCTTGTCATCAAAAAACTTATGACAATGAAGAACAGATTCGTGCAATGTATGAATCGCAGAAGAATATGAAAATCCCAACAGAACTTCTTCCAAAATGTCCTGTCTGCGGAAAGCCTATGAGCATGAACCTTCGCGCTGATGACACTTTTGTAGAAGATGAAGGATGGCATAAGGCTGCTTTGCGTTATCAGGATTTTCTGAATGGGAATAAAGATAGGAATATAGTTTATCTGGAACTTGGGGTTGGCGGTAACACTCCGGGAATCATAAAATACCCTTTCTGGAATATGACTTATTCAAATCCGAAAGCAAAATACATCTGCATCAACAAAGGAGAGGCAGTGGTTCCGAAAGAAATTGAAAATCAGAGTATTTGTGTAAATAATGACATTTATGAGGTGATAAAAGAATTATGACACAGGACGAAAGACGGCTTTATCTGATAAAGAAACTTCTCAAAGAACGCAATGAAGATTGTGAGATTCCTGATGATGAAAAATCGCAAAAGGATTTGCTCCTGTCCCTTATGAATATCAGGTAGCCTCTTCCCGTAAGCTCAGATTTTTTGCAGATTCAGGATGAATATTTACGGGAAGTGAATAGGGAGCGGGGTTGTACCGATCTTTGTGATTTGGAGAGTGTGAAAGAGATTGTGCCGCAAACTTACCGAGATTTTTGCGTTGCAAAAACTCGCGGATCAAGTCCGACAATGACAAAGGATGTCATTCCCGTGCTTGACACGGGAATCTCTAAAAAACTTTGTCTCTGGCAGGGCGACATCACCACGCTCAAAGCTGATGCAATTGTAAATGCCGCTAATTCGCAGCTTCTGGGCTGCTTTGCTCCTCTCCATGCCTGTATCGACAACTGCATTCACACCTTTGCGGGTATCCAGCTCAGGCTTGCCTGTAACGAACTCATGAAAAAGCAGGGACACGAGGAAGGCACAGGTCTTTGTAAAATTACACCAGCTTACAATCTTCCTTCTCGTTTTGTACTTCATACTGTAGGCCCCATTATAACAACTGTCGTAAGTGCGCGTGAAAAAATCCAGCTTGCTTCCTGCTATAAAAACTGTCTTGAAACTGCTGGCTCTAATCAGCTTGAATCTGTAGCCTTTTGCTGTATTTCAACAGGAGTTTTCAGATTTCCGGCAGAGCTTGCAGCCCAGATTGCAGTGGAGACTGTAGAAAAGTGGCTGTCAGAAAATCCAGATTCCAGTGTGAAGAAAGTGATTTTCAACGTCTTTGGAAACAAAGATTTAGAAATCTATAAAAAGG
>CAMVHR010000108.1 GCA_947167345.1 uncultured Treponema sp. | reverse complement strand
CTTCATTTAGATTTTCGCAGGCATGGAATGACCTTTGCTTTCATGAAAGAAATAGTGGATATGGTTTTGAAATGTATCATACATTGGAAAGAAATGTTTCTGAGTATGAGCTAATGCGACGTATATGTGAAGATGAGTATTTGAATAATGAAGATTCAGATGGTATTTTATATGTAAAAAAATTTGTTTCTTTCTGCAAAGAAAACGGTATTCAACCAGTTTTGACTTACCTACCACCTGCAAGTGGAGTGTTGCAGCAGAAAGAAGGTAATTCCATGCAGAAAATTGCAAGTCTGATGAATGTACCTTATTACAATATGCTTCGTAATGAATCAGATTTGATAGATTGTCATATAGATTTTTCTGACTGCAGTATTGCTAAAGAAGATATTGAAAAGGATAGAATGGGAAACGGCAATATTCACCTCAATCTCTCAGGGGCAATAAAAGTTACCAATTATATTGGTAAAATCCTAAGCAATGATTTTAACCTTGCAGACCATCGTGGAGAAAGTGGCTATGAAGCTTGGAATGATGATTATAAGACATTCCGTAAGTACATTCTGGGAGAAATCGGTAAGCAGTCAGAACTGGATGTCCTTTTAATGTCATGCATGTTTGAAGGTCTTTCCGTACAGCTTGATGTTGCAGAGGGCATTGCTTTTGATGATGTTGAGCAGCGTCTTATAGCTCAGCTTGGAAAGCGCATTAGCATTGTTCCTTCTACTCGTAAAGAACTTGACTGCGATGTTCATATTACCGTTACCGATGATGAAACCCACGATACTGTTACCGAAAAATCCTTTAACACAGGCTACAGCACGTTTAGGGCAAAGTAACAGTTTTCAGTCCGAAATGTCTGTGTCAAACGCTGCGTGTACGGTGTATTCTGGAAACGCAGCCTGAACTGCAGAGGCTGCATTTTCATACGAAGCCTGCATGTCATCTGCATCAAATGACACAACCATGTCAAAGCGAATTTCCTTTTTTTCTTCGTTTACAAAAAAGCCATGCATCTGTATTATGTCCTTGTGACCTTTCAGAATTTTCTGAACCTTTTCCTTTATGCCGGAAGTTCTGTCATCTTTTGTATTCGCACTATAAATACCTACGGCTGCAATCAGCACGCCATGCTTTTCGTAAACATCATTTGTTATCTTTCTTGTAACGGCGTCTATTTTGTCTGCCGTCCAAAAGTCTGGCACTTCTATGTGCACTGAAGCAATGTGCCTTCCTGGTCCGTAGTCATTCAACACAAGGTCGAAGGCTCCCCTTATTTCGCTGTCAGCAGAAGCAACAGTCTTTTTTATGGCATGGGAAAGTTCTCCACTCGCTCTCTCTCCCATAATCTTGCTGAGAGTTTCGCCCAAAGCTTCAAGACCTGCCTTTATGATTGCAACGGATATTATGGCTCCAAGCCATGCTTCTAATGATATGCCCCAAAAAATGAAAATGGCAGCCGCCGCAAGTGTTGAAGCTGAAATTATTGAATCCATCAGTGCGTCCTGTCCGCTTGCAACAAGAGAGTCTGAGTTTACTTTTTGACCAGTTTTCTTTACGAAAAGCCCCAGTGCAATCTTGACGGCAACAGCCACCGCCACTATTACAAGTGAAAGTGGTGCATATTCTGGCGTTGAAGGGGAAAAGATCTTTTTTATGGATTCAACCAGTGCTGTAATTCCTGCATAAAGGATAATGACTGCAATGACAAGTGCGGACAGGTATTCTGCACGGCCGTTCCCAAACGGATGCTTTTTGTCTGCCGGTTTAAGTGAAAGCTTTGCGCCTGCTATGGTTACGACAGAAGAAAGAGCGTCCGTAAGGTTGTTTACTGCATCCAGAACAATGGCTATGGACGATGATAAAAGTCCGACTACCGCCTTAAAGGATGCAAGGGCTATGTTTGCAACAATTCCTATTATGCTTGTTCGTACTATAATGCTCTCTCGTTCTGACTGGTTCATAAATACTCCTTAGCGTTGTATTATACTGTATTTACTTATTTTTGTGTATAAAACTTGCTTTATTTCTTCAGATTGTTTTTTTCTATCAGATGATATAGAATAAATGCACTTAAATTTATTTTATGCGAAAATAAAGGAGTTCTTAATGGAGCAGAAAAGACCTCGCGGCCGGGAAACTCATGTTACAAACAACAGTACCGGCGTTCATAAAAGAGGAGACGGACTTGGAACAGGTCCTGTAGGATCTTCAAACGGTTATTCAGGCAAGAACGGCAGTTCCGGTGGCGGCGGTGGAGGAAAGCGTGCTGCTGGCGGCGGCGGACTTTTACTTATAATACTGGCCCTTCTTTTTAAAGTTTTCTTTGGAGGCGGCAGTTCCGGTGGCGATGCCTCTCAGACGCAGCAATCGTCACAGTCGCCACAGACTGCTCAGACATCTTCCACTGCAAGTGTCTCAAATGCACCAGTTTCTACATCATCTTCAAGCGTAGACACATCCGTAGCATCAGGTTCCCGTGCAAAATATACCAAAATTGCAGGTGACGGAAGCGACACCGTTACTCTTATGGTGTACATGTGCGGAACAGATCTTGAATCCAAGCACGGCATGGCGACATCAGACCTGTCGGAAATGGCGGCCGCCCAGTTCGGTGACAAAGTGAACATCCTTGTCTATACAGGAGGATGCAATCACTGGCAGACAAGCGGCATTAGCAATACAAACAACCAGATATATCAGGTTGCAGGTGGCAAGATTAAGCGCATTGTAGACAATGACGGCAATAAGGTCATGACAGACCCAAAGACACTTTCCTCATTCATAAAGTGGTGTGCTTCAAAGTACCCTGCAAACCGCTATGACCTTATTTTGTGGGATCACGGTGGAGGCTCTGTAAGCGGCTACGGTTATGACGAAAAATATGCCAGAAAAGGTGCAATGAACCTTGCCGGCATAAACACAGCACTTAATGACGGTGGTGTCAAGTTTGACTTTATCGGCTTTGATGCATGTCTTATGGCAACTGCCGAAACAGCCCTCATGCTGAACAGCCATGCTGACTACATGATTGCATCTGAGGAAACTGAACCAGGAATCGGCTGGTACTATACAAACTGGCTTAACAGCCTTGGCTCAAATACATCGCAGCCTACAGTTGAAACTGGTAAGAACATTATCGATGACTTTGTATCTCAGTGTGCAAGACGCTGTGCCGGTCAAAAGACCACTCTTTCAATAATAGACCTTGCGGAATTTGCAAACACTGTGCCAAAGCCTCTTGCAAACTTTTCAAAGTCCATAAGTTCCCTCATTACAAACAAAAATTATCAGACAGTGTCTGATGCTCGCTACAACACAAGAGAATTTGCTTCATCTTCAAAGATTGACCAGATTGACCTTGTGGATTTGTGCCTTAAGATGGGCAATAGCGAGGGCAAGGCTTTGAGCAAAGCTTTGCGCAGTGCCGTAAAGTACAACAGGACATCTTCAAACATGACGAACGCTTACGGCGTTTCAATATATTTCCCTTATCAGCGTACTTCTTACGTAGATACAGCCTGCACTACCTATGAAGCAATCGGCATGGATGAAGAATATGCAAAGTGCATAAGGGAATTTGCAAGCCTTGAAGTCAGCGGACAGGTTGCCGCAGGAGGTTCTTCTGCTTCTACAGGTTCTTTGCTTGGCACTTTGCTAGGCTCGGCCCTTGGTGCTCCTTCAGCTGGTTCTTCCGGCAACGCAGAAGTCATCGGGCAGCTGCTAGGTGCTTTTCTTGGCGGCAGCGGAAGCACTATAATTGATGGTCTTACAGGCAGAAACACGGCATTCATGGAGAATCGCGCCATGTCTGATGATGATACTGCTGATTATCTTGCAATGAATTTTTTCAATGCAGGAAATCTTGTATGGACAAGAATTAACGGTAAAAAGGTCATTCATCTGTCCGAAGACCAGTGGCAGAAGGTTCATTCTCTGGACATGAACATGTTCTATGATGACGGAGAAGGTTTTGTTGACCTTGGTCTTGATAATGTGTATGACTTTACAGATGACGGTGACTTGCTTGCCGGCAATAACCGCAC
>CAMVHR010000107.1 GCA_947167345.1 uncultured Treponema sp. | reverse complement strand
TTTGAGAGGCTTCAGACTGCCTTTTCTTTCGCTTAAACATTTTGGACGGGAGTGAGTTTATTTATGTCATTAAAAACTTTGTTCAAAAAACTTACTTCTTCTTCACTCCAATCCAATGACTGCTGACAAATAAAATTAAGATACTCTTCTTTTGAAACATTTCTACTTGTTTTTAATCTTGAAGACATATCAAATTCTGAAAGATTATTTGTAAATTCGTCTTCACTTTTTAATAGTTCACATCCTTCAGATTTATTCGCAAATTTAAAATTTACTTTCGAAAAATCTACACATTCATTGGCAAAACAAAAATTAATTGCAAATAATGCTAAGAATGCTAAGAAATTTATTTTTTTCATTTTTTTCCTCCAGCACCCCAGTGCGGGTGTCAGCATAACTACGCACTTAAACGGCGGCAAGCTTGACTTGCCGTCCGCTTTGAAGTGCATGTTAGGCGATACAGCTTACTTCCCATGTAAGCAGTTTCTTTATACATTACAATGTAGCCATTTTTACAGGCTGTAAGGCATATCCTAATTTTTGCATTATATTTGAAAGGGTTTTATATTTTACACTTTCTGCATTTCCACTGCGAAGGTTCTGGATAGTAGTGGGAGAAACTTTTGCTTCTTTTGCCAATTCCCTTACGGAGATATTTTCTTCTTCCATTTTTTCAATCATGAATTCTGAGATTAAAAATTCATTATAACCTTTTTCAAACTCCTCCTTGAATTTTGAATCTTGCATAAGTCGGTCAAATGTTGTCATAGTATGTTCCTCCTTTTACTCGGTTTTCATAATCTTCTCTGCATTTTTCAGCTTTCTCTTTTTCTGCAGGCGGAAGTTTCTGGCATTTCTTTTCAAATGCATTTGTTATGATTATTTTCTTTCCACTTGTAAAAAAAGAAAGAAACCTGTCTGGTTTAGGCTTAAATGCCCAAATACCATCCTCTTCAAAGTTAAATTTCGTTTTGTCCGAAATTTTTCCAAAGTCTCCCATACGTTTTACCAGATACAAGAGTTTCATCTGTTGCTGCGAATCAAGTGAATTAAAGTAATCAAAAGGCTGACTTTTGTTTTTCTCTGTGTAGTACCATTCTACGGTGAACTTCTCGCCTTTGTATAAAACGTATTCTTTCTTTTCCTTATCCACATTAAAAGTGTAACACTGTACTGTTACGAAAGTCAAGTAAAGTCACAATTTATTAACTTCAAAAAATTTTAAGCTGCAGAAATAATCAATAATTGTATATGTTTAGAAGACGATAATTAAAAAAAAACTACAAATATATTGCATTCAGCAATTGAAGGCGCAAAAGAGACATATTCCGTCGTTTGAGCGTTGCCGAATACTCAAATGATTTTTCTTTCCCGTCAAAAACGAAGTTCGCTTTGTATGTTACCGTGATTTTCTTTGGCAGAGAGTCTTTCTTAAAATATACTGCCAAATACCAGTCCGTAGCCTCTGTTTTGTACGGTTTTAACTCAATACCGTTTTTGTCCTTAACTGTTATTGTCGCGCTAAAGTTCGAAAGTAATTTCTGGTATTGGCCGCAAGCGCAGTTTATGCGGATTTCAAGGTCTATGTCTTCAACAACTTCTGGCTTTCTGTGCGGAAGCCAAAAATCAATTTGGGCAGGATAGCTCACGTCGAGATACACTTTGTCTTCAACAATTTCGTAACTGAACTCGCTTGTTTTTCCTCCATAAAGTGCCATCGGATAACTAAAATTTTGAGGAGGATTGTTGTGGTCAACGCTTTCGACAAAAAGTTGCATTGATTTGCACCCCGAAAGAAGAGCGCAAAGAGCAAACATTAAAATAAAAAACGCCTTTCTAAATTTTTTCATATTTTCTCCTCAAAATTTGTCAAGCTGAATAGATTTACATTTTCAGAAAAAAAATTACTAGATGAACTATATCAGAAAATACAAAACCTTAAAAATCGACATTCACTATAATAACAATAAGCAGGCCAGTGGCCTGTCCGCCTAACAATGAGTTAAACCGCACAGGCCTTGAGCCTGTGTCGGCTTTGAACTTCTTGTTAGGCGATTTCTTTATTTAATGAAACCGCTTCTTTTATTGTTGTTGTTTCAATGTAAGATTTTATAGCTTCTGCAATAAACTTACCAAGATTGACAGGAACAGCATTTCCTATCATTTGCTCTTGATTTGTTTTAGAACCAAGAAAAATAAAATCTTTAGGAAATGTTTGTATCATACTGCGTTCTTTTGTTGTCAATGGGCGAACTCCGTCTTTTGATTTCACAGGGTCATTAGGATGTATTTTATAGCCATCTGGCATTGGACGATTTACACCTCGAATCGTTGGACTGGGTTCATCAATGCTGAAAATACCTCTTCTGACATAACTTCTCGGATGACGATAATAGTATTTTACATCAAGTTCATTTCCAAAGTAATCTGCAACAGTCATAGATTTGTTTGAAAGTTTTTCAACAAGACTAAAATCCATAAAACCATCTTCTGAGCCTAAATGACCTATCATTACAAATCGTTTTCGTTTCTGTGGAACCCCACACAAACTTGCATCGAGTACAGTATAAGTCAGCCCATATCCAGATTCTTTATATATCTTCATTGCTTCTACAAGTTTCTGAGTCTTTTTTATTCTATCAACATTTTCCATTACAAACCATTCAGGACGAATGTTTGAAATAATTTTTGCATAAGAAACTGTAAGATCGCCACGTCCGTTATCTTCATTTCGTTTTCCTGCTGATGAAAAATCTTGACATGGCGGACCGCCGATAATCATCTCAGGAGAAAAATTTTTAATTTTTTCTGAAGCCTCGTCAACATCCATTAAATTTTGCTTTATTACAGGATGATTGAAATTTTTTTTATAAACTTCTATTGCTTCATCCCAAAAATCAAAACCTGCAGCAATTTCAAACCCAGCTTTCATAAAGCCGAGACTTAATCCACCGCAACCACAAAATAAATCAACAACTTTCATTTCGTTCTCCTGTCCATTATTTAAAAATTTCAGGACTATAAAAAAGAACAGCATCAAAGCGTCGCTCTGGACTGAGTAAATTTTGACCGCCACCAAGTATTATGTTTTTAATTTCATTTTTATTAATTCTAGGATGTGTAAGCTCATCACAAGTAAGGAATTTATGAGTCTGAATTCCAGATATTGCAAATGCCTTATCATTAGCATTTCCATACGAATGATTTTTGATTATTTCAACATAATCAAATTTATCATAAGCGCAAAAATCAAAAAGCATTTTATAAACCCAAACAATTGTACGCTGAAAACGGGAAATTTCTGTGCCAGAATTTTCTTCCCCCTTTAGGCACATCTGAAGAACTGCCAAATTTGACCAAACAAATGCATCAAGACAATCATCTGCCAGTTGCATTTTATCCTTTACAGTTTTCCATACAGGTTGCAAAATAAGAGGCGATTATTTATCACACATATCAGCTGCAACTTTCAAAACAACATTTTCAATAGCTTTATAATGAGGAGCAACTTCTTCTGGTGTTTCCCAATGATTAATTTTCGGAATTCCTGAGATTAAACTTCTAAGATGTTCTTTATTGTTTTCGTAGTTTTCACATATTGAACAAGCTAAAAAACAAATTGTAGGAGGTCTCATAACAATTTCACAGCTATATTTATCTTCACTAAATTTTTTTGTTGTATTATCTGGAAGTGCAGTAAGTTTTACTTCCAAACCACAAAGATTTTCTTCTGTTTCGCGATTCATCATTACAAGGTCAATTTTTTCCCTGTCGCCTGTATAAAATTTCTCATATGATGAATATCCTGCTTCGAAGTTATAGAAGGCCTGTTCTGAAAGAGGATCTATTTTGAATAATTCTGTACCAGAAATATAGTCATGGTATAAATTATTATTTTTATCAGTCTTTAAATATACTAATTTTATATTTTTAGAAGACATATAAGCAACTAGAGATGCAGGAAAAGAACTGTTAAACTGATTTTTTCCCCAATACTTTGCTTTTGTGTAATCCCTACTTGAATACTTCTGTCCAAATAATTCTGCTTGCATCTTTATTTTTCCCCTCATAAAACAGAATTTGTAAAATTATACCGCTAAAATCAATTTTTTTCTACAATATGCTCTACAAAAAATAAGCGGGCCAGTGGCCCGTCCGCCTAACAACTGGTTGTACCGCAGCGGGCTTGACACGCTGTCGGCTACGAACCTTTGT
>CAMVHR010000106.1 GCA_947167345.1 uncultured Treponema sp. | reverse complement strand
CTTTTGCCGTAACTTCCGGCTGTTTTTCAATTATTGAACGAATTGAATCATCTTCAAAAATCCGCTGGTCAATTTCTATATCGAAAGTTTCATCCATCATGCTCTTGTTGGCATTGTAATTGCGGATTGTATCAACAATATCCTGAGCTTCTACCATGCCAAGCTTTGAATGATTCATAAAAATGATTGGCGCGATTTCAAGTTCTCTTTTTAATTTTGCATCCAGAACTTCATTTCCTCGTTCAGATTTATTTATGTTTGCTATAAGAGACTTTTTGTGCTGCAATGTGTACATTCTGACAGGATCAAAATCAACAAGAATAGTCTGTGGCTTCATGTCTTGTTTTATGATTTTGCCGTCCTCACTCTTTATAGTCTTAACATACTGACTTTGCAAACGGAAAATTGCCTGGTCATAGTCCTGCGGGCTAGATGTATTCCGCAAGAAAATCATTGTATCCCATTCTTTGACGGTCGAGCCTGTAAGCATTTTTCCTACTGTCAAAGAAATTGTCTTTTTTCCTTCTGATTCAAACTTTTCGATTTTTTCTTTGACACGGGCGGCATAATCAGGCTTATTCATTATTTTTCCTGAATAAAAGCCTGCAATATTTATAATTTCGTAATCATTCAGATTATTAAAACGCTCAGCCTTTAAAAGATTTTCCATTGCATCACAGGAAGCACAATATGGAAGAACCATGACGATATGGCGGCACATTGAGCCTTTTTTGATTTTGTCATAATTCAAGAAGCTGAAAATATTTTCATCTTCTTTGCTTCCATCAATCGCACGGAGCAAATCCAAAACTTCATCTTTATATTTGAACTGATTGTGTTTTTCATCTGCCTTTGATGTTGATTCAGGACTAAACAGTTCATCCAAATCATAGGCATAGCCGTTATTTTTTAAGTCTGCCAGTTTTGCTTTGGCTGATTCATTCAGATTAAAGGCAAAGCGAATCATCTGAGGAAAACCATAATAAGGATTTTCCCATTCGTCTTTTTCTATATTTTCCTTATCCCACTTTTCTTTTTCGTTGATAATGTCGCTGTATTGAACCATTCCGACAATATCATCACTTTCAAATTCGTTATCCAAAAGAATTCTGTAAGGAGTTCCTGAAAGATGAAGCTTTACTTTTGGAGAAAAAACTTTTATCTGATTTTCAAGGTCGTCAAAAGATTCGTCATAACCATTTGATTTCTCTGCCTTTGAAAGTTTCGTACGATTGTTTTGGTTACTGAGCGTAGTCGAAGTACCAAGAACTTTTCCAAATTCTTCTGCCCTTGCTCCAAAATGAGTTTCGTCTATAATGAGCAAATCAAGTTTTTTCTGACTGTTTAAATTGAACAAATCAGCATGGCGAGTTTTTATATCTTCTCCAAGCAAATCCTGCATGGTAAGAAAAACAACTACAGAATGGCCCTCTGCGAGTTTTTCTGAAATGACGGCTGGATTTCTTGACATTGAATCTGAATCAACAAATTCAAAGCCGTCTAGTATTTTTGGACGCTGAACATTTTCTTTCCATTCCAGACGAACTGCTGTCTTTCCGCAAACAACAACAGTCAGCTTTGCTTTCATAGCTTTTGCGCAACAAAGAGATGTAAAAGACTTTCCAAAACGCATGACTGCGAACATAAGTAAATTGTTGCGACCTTTTTTGACTGCATTTAAAAAGTTTTCTATGACAACTTTCTGATTGTCTCGCGGTTGCCATTCTGCATCACGCTTAAAGTCAAAATCTCCTAAAGGCAAATTATCTTCCACATCATAAAAAGCATACCTGTTATCTTTCTTCTCAAATGATTTTTGAATGTCTTTTATTGCTTCTTCAACATTTTCTTTTTTTGCATTCATAAAAAACTCGTTTGAAAGATAAATTCCGCTTTTGACATCATCTTTTTCGATTCGGCGGAAGCCATTCTGAATCAAAAAATCATGTACGGAATAATCCCTAAAATATGTATTATCATCAACTTTCGCAATATGCTCGTATTTCTTTTTCAAATCAGAATAGAATTTTCGCCACTCATCAAGACGCACTTCAACAGGGCGGTAAGTATCACCGACTTTGAGAAAATTCGGGACGGTGTTTGTTTCAAAAGCGTAGATGTACGGATCAACACGGCCTCGAATGAGAAAATTCAGGTTTATATTTTCAATCATTTTTTTCTCCCTCTTTCATAATATCTACGAAGCGTAAAGTTTTATTTTCCTTCCAGTCACGGATTTTGCAATAGATTCCGTTGTGTTTGAAATAAGATTTTTCGCCATAGCCAAGTTTGCAGCCCTCACATGGTTTTGAAATCACGTGACTTTCAAATAAATCTTCCTCTACAATTTCTTTTGTACAACAGGAATTTGGTATAACAAACTTCAAGCCGTCCATCTGCCAGATATTCCATGCAATCACTTTGGCAAAGCCGATTAAATCCTGAGTTTGAAGTTTTTCATGAAACTTTGCTTCATAGTGCTCTGCGACATCAAAAAGAAGGTTTTCTCGTGCAATAAGAATATTATCTCCCTGCCACTCAAATCCATAAGAACTTTGCACGGCAACAGTTGCCCATTTTAGCCAATCTTCGCGACCATCAGTATTCTCAGCAACAACACGAAGTTTTCTATCTAAAAGACCTATCCTATTTGGAACCTCGATATACTCACCAGTAACAGTATCATAACGGCTCACAAGATAAGGAGCTTCGCCGCAAGTAATTTCCAGTCGGTTTGAATTGACATAATCCTGCCAACTTTTGCCTTTTTCGTCTGAAAATTGAATTTTTTCTTTTGTTGTTTCCCATGAATGTTCTTTTTCTGCATTAAAAACATCTTTTCGCCCAAACCAGACTTCATCAACCAAATTATTTTGAAGATTACATACCCAGCTTGGAGTAAAAACTTCTGCTTTTTGTCGAACTCGCTGCAGTCGTTCTTCTTTTGATTTTTCAACCCTCGGTTTTATTACTCCGCCGTGACGGGAAGTTATCAGCTCGATTTTAATTTCCTTTTCTGAAGTGTAAAGCTCCCCATATTTAGAATAATTATCCGTAGCCCAAATGATATTCTTTCCGCTCGTCTTGTCCTTCAAAAGGATTTCAAGCAAGGAACGGTCAATTTTGAGAAGGTCGTTTTCTTTTATATCAATGTTTTGTTCTGGTAACATATATGCCTATTTATCCATCAAAATATTCAATTCTCAAAATTATATCAAATAAATGTGTTTTTTTATAGTTTAACTCTCTAACACGGGTACTCCGAGTTTTCTGGCTTGCAGGCTTGTGTCATAGCCAAGAGTGCTAAAAAGATTTATCCCCGCCTCAGAAAGTGATTTACTGCCAAACGACTTGATTGCGTCCTCTATTTTCAATTTTTCATAAGTATTCTTTGCCATGTTTATTTGCCTCCAGTTTGTTTTCCAACTCCTCTAAGAACAAGTCATAATCGCTCTTGTATAATCTGTCCTGCACAATGCGGTATTTTTCAAATTCCGTTTCAGCATGAAGCTTCGCTATTTCTGCCGTCACTTTTCCTGCATCCTGCAAAAGTCCGTATTCAAACATCTCTATAAACTTATTCAATCGTTTTTCCCAATCTGCCATTGTAAGCGGAATGTGACGGTTCGCCATGTTCTCGCCAAAATCAAGATAAGCAGAAACCATTCGGTTCAATTGTCCAAGTTCTTTTTCTGACAAATAGTTTTTTGCGACAGTTACATCAGACTTTTTGATTTTTCCATTTGGGGCATCCTGCCATGTAGTAAGTCCCATGCGTTCTTTTGCTGCATCAGCTCGTTCCACAATCAGTTCCGCAGCTGTGTGTCCGTGAACAGCATAATGTGCAACGCTACGCACTTGCTTGCCTTGCATATTCTGAACGGTGGCATAAAATCGTTTTGTAGCAGCGGCATCTTTGTCATAGTCAATTGCTGTTGCATATATATCCGTAATTTTCTGATAAAATTTGCGCTCACTAGAACGAATCTCTCGGATACGCTCCAGCTGTTCCTCAAAGTACTTTTTTGTAAGAATTGAACCGTCATTTTTAAGGCGCTCATCATCCATTGCAAAGCCTTTGATGGTATACTCTTTTGCAATATTATTAACCCATTTACGGAACTGAACGGCTCTTTCAGAATTCACCTTAAAACCGACGGCGATTATCATCTGCAGGTTATAATGCTTCGTGTCATACGACTTTCCGTCCGTGGCAGTTATTCGAAAATTTCGAATAACTGAATCTTCTTCCAATTCAGAATCTTCAAAAATCTTTTTGATATGATAATTGATTGTATTTGTCTCAACCTCATACAAAACGGCAAGCATTTTTTGAGTAATCCAGATATTTTCATCTTCGTAGCG
>CAMVHR010000105.1 GCA_947167345.1 uncultured Treponema sp. | reverse complement strand
TTATACCATGAATTACAGACTTTTCATACTTCTTAATTTATTTTAGACAGCTATGCCAGCAATACCGTTAATGTGCATCGGTTCTGCAATTGACATGCTTTCAAAGCCTGTTGCACAACTTCTTACAGCCCTAAACTGCCACGCACTGGTAACAGCCCTTGTATGTGATGTAATAATCAATTCCCTCAGTTTCATCTTTAAAATGCTGGGCTTCGTATTTGGAGTTACTCTGGTTTTCGGACTGCTTGAAGAAGTAGGACTTATGGCACGAATTTCTTATGTCTTTGACAATACAATGTCAAAGCTTGGCTTGCAAGGAAAATCAGTAATGCCTTTTTTAGTCAGTTTTGGATGTACAATGGGAGGTGCTGCTGGAACACGAGTAATAGACAACTGGGGTCAGAAAGTACTTACAATTGCCCTTGCATGGGCAGTTCCATGCGGCGCAGCATGGTCAATAATTCCCATGCTTTCTACAGTCTGGTTTGGAGCAGGAGCACCACTCATCATAATTGCAATTCTTTTTACAATGGTAATACATATGTGGATTACCTCAAAAATCTTCGGACGAAAACTTGTCAAGAAAGAAGACCGAATGGGAATGATTATGGAACTTCCTCCATATCATAAACCGCACTGGAAAAGCTTGTTCCGATATGTTCTTGGACGTACAAAAGACACCTTTGTAAGAGTCCTCAAAGTTGTAATTCTGGTAGCATTCGTGTTCTGGATTCTAACCTTTACAACTACAGGTTCTATGGATAATTCCATTCTTTTCAAAATAGGACAATTCATTGAACCAGTTACAAAAATTTGCGGACTTGGATGGAAGACTTTTATGGCATTTCTTGCATCTTCAATAGGAAAAGAAGGGGCTATTGGGGTTTTAAGCACGATATTTACAGACCGTTCAATGCTTACGATAGGTTCAACTGTCGCCCCAAACGTAGTGGCAAACATAAACGAACTTCTTGTCGCAAATGTTGCAAAGCCTGAAGCCCTCGCCCTTATTTTTGCAATGACATTCAATATGCCGTGCATAGTAGCTCTTGCTGCAACTTACCAGGAGACACACTCTGTAAAATGGACGACACTTATAGCATTGTATTATACGGTAGGTGCACTGATACTTGCATTCTTAGCCTTCCATGTAGGGCTTTTGATCTGGTAGCAACAATAATCTTTATGAAAAAAATACTTGACTTGATGAAAGATGGTCAGACACGCTCACTTGAAATGATTGCAAGTGAGCTGGAAACTTCAGTCGATGACATAAAACGTAAGATTGAGTTTATGGAACAAAACGGATTAATACGACGTGTAGAAAACTCTATGAAGAAACACTGCGGATCTTGTAAAAGCTGCAGTTCATGTGGTAACAATTGTAGTAATAAAAGGAATTCTTCAGATTGCATTCATTGGGAGATTCTGTAAAGTTGATTTTTTATCAAACTGCTTGTAAGTATGAGAATTACGCTATATAATTTGCGTAATGAAGTTTTTTCCTTCTGAACACGCAAAAATTACAACGTTACCCCTTATGCCGCCAGATGTCATTACAAGGATAAAGGCTCTGACAGAAAAAGGTAAATTCAAAGGAGCATTCCTTGTAAACATGTTTACCATTCAGTACGCCCCGAAACTTCTTTTTGGCATAAGGGTTCCACTCAATCCTGTAATTTCAGGATACTTTTCAAATGACAAGAAGGACATAATTCTTGACTATACCATGTCTCTAGCAGGCAGAATCATAATGCTTGCAACAACATTCATTCTGCCAGCCCTACTCTTTGCATTTTATGTACATACAATACATGAATCTTTCAGTCTGAAAGCAGTTTTTCCCATCTTTTACATTTTAACAGCTCTGTTCATCTATCTTACAAATATCCTTATATTCCGTTTAAAGACTAAGAACATGCACAAAAAAATTGTAATTCAAGTTCTGTATTAATCTGAATATCATATTATGATTCGCCCAAAATAATACTTAATGAAAAACATATCAAGCATGAAATTCAAATCTGCATAAATAAAAATCTATTTTACACCGCATACTTCTTAAAATTCTCAGCCTGCTCAAATACTTCATTATACACTTCATTTCTTGGTACAGGTGGGTATCCATTGTCATCCAGCAGAATCATTAAGTCTGCTTCCATTTCGGCTTTTACATCAATTCTCTGGTCCCAGTCTGTATATTTTGTCTTATCATCAACAAGAGCCTTTACTTTCTTTGCCAGGTCTTTCATCTTGTCATCAGGATATTGATTTTCAAAATGGAATTTCTGTGCGCAACTTACAAGAATGTCATAGAATGCCTTTTCTTCAAAAGTAATTCCAAGTTCTTTAAAGTGTTCTTTGTCTTTTTGAATATCATTAAGTAATTCATTCAACTGTTTTGTAACTTCATCAAGAACCTGTACAGTAAAATCATCAAGGTGACGGTTATTGTATTCTTCAACCAGCTTCTTCATTCGCTCGCTGAATTCTATTGCCTTGATTTTGTTTGTACGCTTATAGTCAGCGATAACCTGCTGGAGCAGCTGCTGTAGGATTTTGATTTTTGTATTCGGCAGCTGGATTGCATTTATCTTTTTAAGATATTCTGGTGTAAAAATATCAAAGTTGACATTCTTACCAACCTGGAATAGTTCTTCTACTCCGTCAGCTTTTATGGCTTCATTTATAAGCTGTGCTACATGATGATTCATTGTTGTAATATCAGGAGCGTCACCTTTTGTAAGTTTGAACAAAATAGAACGAATCGCAACGTAGAAGTTGATTTTATCTTTATCACTCTTTGTAATAGATTCACTGGAAGAACAAAGATTAAATGCTCTCTTCATTCTGCGAACAGCATCCATAAACCGTTTTTCTAATTCTTCGCTTGCCTGAACATACTCAACGGCTTTATTCAAACATTCAAGCTGCTTAAGTGGACTTCCATTGTAATAGTCAGAAGAATCAAACTCATTGAACATTGCATCCAGAACGCTAATCTGGTCTTTTACAATTGTAACGGCTTTGTCTGTATCTTCAAACTCTTCGTTATCATCGCCGGTATATTTTTTTAGGGCTTCATTCATTGCCCTTTTGATTCCGATGTAGTCTACAATCAAACCGCGGTCTTTACCTTTGTAAGTTCTATTTACTCGGCTGATTGTCTGAATCAAAGTATGCTTCTGCAGCGGCTTATAAATGTAGATTGTATCAAGAGAAGGCACATCAAAGCCTGTAATCCACATATCAACAACAATCGCAATCTTAAAGTTTGATTCTACCTTCTTAAACTGGCGGTCCAGTTCTCTTCTGTATTCATGATTACCGAGAAGTTCAAAAAGACCTTTTGTATCTTTTGCTTTGTTCTCGGTCATTACCATTTTTATTTTTTCGATTGGTTTATAGTCTTTGTCGCCACAGTCTTTCTTTTCGTTCCATTCTGGACGCAGCTCTACAATCTTCTGCCAGAGCTTATAAGCAATCTCTCTGTTGGAGCAGACAAACATTGCTTTACCTTCAACAGTGGCTCCTTCACGAACACGAGTTTCATAGTGATTAATAAAGTCCTGGGCAACTTCAGCAACTACATCATCATCACCAATAATAGCATCAAGATTTGCGACGGCCTTTTTGCTTGCAGCAATCTGAGCTTCGTTTGCACCTTCATCCTCGCACTGAGCATAATACTCTTCAATCTCGCGGACTTTCTTCTGGTCAAGAATTACCTTAGCAGCACGACCTTCATAAACAAGATTTACAGTAATTCCATCGGCAACAGATTCTTTCATTGTGTAGGCTTCAACAACATCACCAAAGACCTGAGTCATTTCATCAATTGGAGTTCCTGTAAAGCCAACATAAGTTGCATTAGGAAGTGAATCATGCAGATACTTTGCAAAGCCGTATTTATGTTCAACTCCGTTATATGTAATTACAGTTTTTTCTTCAAGATTATTCTGACTGCGGTGCGCTTCATCACTTATACAGATAATATTAGAACGCTCAGAAAGGAGTTTTATATCTTCACAAAATTTCTGAATTGTAGTAAGGAAGACGCCGCCGCTTTTTCTGTCGTCAAGTTTTTCTTTCAACAGTGCTCGGCTTTCAATACATTCAACATTTTCATCGCCAATATAGTTTTTACTTTCAACAAAAATTTTACTAAGCTGGGCATCTAAATCTGTTCGGTCAGTAATTACAACAATTGTCGGGCTGTTCAACTCGCGCGACTTCATCAAAAGTCTGCTCAAGAAAACCATTGTGTAGCTTTTACCACATCCTGTAGCACCAAAGTAAATACCACCTTTACCAGTTCCATTAGGACGGATTGCAGAACCAATGCTTTTATATAAAGATTCAGCTGCAAAGAACTGAGGATAACGACAGACAATTTTTGTTTCC
>CAMVHR010000104.1 GCA_947167345.1 uncultured Treponema sp. | reverse complement strand
CTCTTTTTCTATATTAGGCTATATTAGCCAATCCACAACTTTTGATTATAACTCTATGAACAAAAGAAAAAACTATAAAATTTTCGTAAAAAGTTCTGTATACAGAGATTACACTGTTATAATTATCTGAAGCAAGTAATACATTTAATCCCGAAAGTAATTCGAGAGAGTAAGCTATAAAATTACAGTCAAGATTTATGGTATCTGATTTTTCTTTTTTTATATAAGTTTCATGTATATACGTGTATGAACATTTCATTAGTTCTACATATAAAACAAATGCCTGTAATGGAATTTTTATAAAAATATTTGCAATCTGAGTTTGGTCAATTCCGTTAAGAATATTCATAGCAGTTTTTGGAGATATCGGATATTCCTTATTTAGATAATCAATTGCAAATTCTCTTATTTCAAGTCTTTTTTTATCATAATTTCCGTCATTGTTGTAAGATTTTATATATTTTTTTAAGATTTTTGATACTTGCTGTCTTTGTAATTTGTCAAAATCAACATTTTTATATTTATCACAATCCATTGAGTCGATTTTGTCAAAATCCATCTGCGAAGTAATCTGTTTATCTAATGCGTCAAATGATTCTGGAAAATCTAACATAACTATTTTATAATCTCCAAATTCTGCGCCCCAATAGGGCGTCCACATAATAACTGGTTGTACCGCAGCGGGCTCGACCCGCTGTCGGCTACGAACCTTTGTTATGCTTTATATAATATTACAAATCTTTCAGAATATTCATTAATTGAAATATTACTTCCCATTGTTATAAAATTCTTCTTTTTCTTTATTCGATGTTAAAATAGTCAGTTCAGAGTTGCTAATCCAGCCTTCAATTGAATTATTTTTTACATGAAACATTAAAGTATCATTTACAAGTTTTGAGCCTGTAATTTCAAGAATATTATTATCCAGATTCTTTGGAGATTCATCTGGTCTGTAGTAAATACTACCGTCAATTTCTTTATATTGTTTAAAACTACTTGTTTTATAAATTACTTTAGAATTAATATCTGGCTGACTATATACATTTGTTTCGTGAGTAAGAATATAATATGGTGGTTGAACATTAGGTCTTATCTTTATTTCATCATTATTGTTATTATTTAGTTTAAATACTATTTCTTGATTTCTATTTTTTTCAATTATGCTAACAGAGTCATTTATAACTAAAAGTTTCCGATAAATGTTTCTTCCATCTTCATATAAGTAATTGTCTACAAGTTCAAAATCTCTTGTTTCGTTTTGAAGCATTCTGTCCCATATTCTTTCAGTAAACAAAGCCACGTATTCTTTGCTTACTAAAAATAAATACCTGTAATAGTCACCTTCGTATCTATTTCCAGGAAAAGATGTTTCTGCTTCAAAGGTAGAATATAAACCCGGTTTCAGGTGCCAGATATTTGTAAAGTGACTTTTCTCAAGATTTATGGCGTAAGCAAACGCATCATTATAGTTTGAAGAACCAAAATCGAAGATAGAATCTACTTCTAGAATTCCCTTAGCAATAAAATTAATGCATAAATCTTTATATTGAGTGCCTTCATATACTTCTGGGAATGAAATAATGATTTTATCATTTTCTTTTACATATCGACCGCCATATCTTGGATCATCAAAAAGAGTTATTTTTTGTGGATCTGGAGTGTCTTTTAATTCAAATGTTTTTGTAATTCCTTTATCAGAATAATAAACACTAACTACTTTTGGTCGTGAATTTTTTTTGTACAAGTCAGGACGTTCTTTTGAAACATAACCAATGGAGATATAAAAATCATTATTAAATTGGCAATTTTTAAATTCTATATAGGAATCTTTACCATTATTACCGCCTGCAGGAACCCAAGGCTTTGGATTGTTTGCAGAAAGACATTCTTTAGAATAAGAAGTATTTTTTTCTTTTAAATAAGAACTTACTTCATATTCACTTTGCTCAAATGAAATATAATATTTTTCAGCAAATAAAGAAACTGAAGAAAATAGAATTAAAAAGACAGCTAAAGACTTATGTTTCATATAAATAATCTCCTATATTGAATTGCATAAACTTTAATAATGTTACAAAGATTTATTGAATATTTTTTTCATAAGCGACGAAATCATTTCCTTTTTTTCTTAAAGCACCCCAGTGCGGGTGTCAGCATAACAACTGCTTAAACGGTGGCGCGGCTTGACCGCGACATCCGCTTTGAAGCTTTGTTATGGCAATTATATTTCTTATACAGAATCAGATTCCTTAATTCCTTTTTTTAGAAGATTCTGTACAGCCATTTGAAGCGTATGCTTCTATTATTATACTTTTCCTAAGCGGCGTAAAGCCGCGTACCATCGCTTCTTCGCGTAAACCCTAAAGTTCTAATTTTCTGTTCTTTACGTTTTTCCTTAAGATTTTTTTATATTTGCTTTTTGCGTAACTCTTTAAATGCGTAATCTGTATTATCACAATCTTCTTAAAACTATAATTGAACAAGATAGTACCACATAAATTACTGTGATAACTATATTTCTTCCTCCTTTTATCGCTAAGTATTCTCTTTGTGCTTCTAAATTATCTGGATATTTTTTGTGTGCTTCTTCAAGTTTATTATCATAACGCCAGCACATAAAATAATTACAAAACACTCCCTGCAAAATAGGACAAATCAGATTCAATGCATTACTTTTCACCAAGCTATCAATAATAATTGCCAAGACAAGCACTAGTATTGCAAGTATATAATTTTTTCTATAAATAAGATAAAAGGGAGATAGAAAGAAAGCCCACCAGTTCCAGGAAGACACTTTGCCTTTATTAAAATCGAGCATAGCATCTTTCATACGAAGAAATGCTCCTGATTCAAAATCATTGGATAATGCATTACCACTAACATAAGCAGATAAATTCAAATCATCGACAGAAGGTGTAAACTCAGCCTTATCCACATCTGATGCAGAAGACCATTCTGGATTAGGCTCATTGCACTTAGGGCAATAGATATCTGTTGAGGACAATATTGTTCCACATTTTTTGCAAATCATTTTCTTCCCAATAAGCAGGCCAATGCGCTTGTCGCCATAACAATTGCTTAAACGGTGGCGCGGCTAGACCGCGACATCCGCTTTGAAGCTTTGTTATGTGATATTACGCGTAAGCATACGTCTTTATTGTTTCAAACTCTTGTGCATGATTTTTCTCTTCTTCTTCCAAATCGTAAAGGTTCTGAAGATTTAACCAAAACTCTGCGGTTGTTCCAAAAAACTTAGAAAAACGAATTGCTGTGTCAGCTGTTATGGAACGATGCCCATGAATTATTTCTGAAATACGGGCTTGAGGAATATTAATTTCTTTTGCAAGACGATATGCTGAAATATTCATTGGAACAAGAAATTCTTCCTTCAGGATTTCTCCAGGGTGAATATTCGGTAATTTATCATTAGTGGTAATCTGTGATTCGAACATTGTCTGCGCCTCCATTTTCAAAGGTAAATACAATTCTCCATTGGTCGTTTATACGGATTGACCAAAGCCCTGCAAGATTTCCTGCCAACTGTTCAAGATTATTTCCTGGCGGAATTCTTAAGTCTTTAACTTCTTTTGCTGCCGCTATCATTCGGAGTTTTCGTCGGGCAACATTGTGAATAGTCGGCGGAAGTTTTTTGCTTCTCTGACCTTTATAAATTAATTCTGTTTCAGAATCTCCAAATGAATTTATCATAGCTAGATACTAACGCTAAACGGAAGTATTGTCAAGGTAAACAAAATCAGGCTTGACCTGATTTTGTTGTTAAAGAATAAAAATCAAGATATTTTTTTGCTAATAAATAATTTTAATAATCCTTAAAATTAGCATTAGAATTATTATCAAATAAACTATAAAATTAGGACTTTTTATGATTTTTGCAATCTTGTGTTTCTTAAATTGAGTTATATTTTCTTCGGAAATTTCTTTTGAACTTAATATATTTTTAATTTCTTCAAAACTACTTAAATAAGCATTTATTATAATTGAGTTACCTTTTATATCATAAACAACAATTCTGCTGCTTTTTGAAAAATCAACTTTTGCCAACTCATTCATTTGTATCACTTTCTGAACTCTATCAGTTCGTGATATAAGTTCAGTTTCTGAAATTTCTAATTCATATTTTTCATAGTTTTTCTTATGTCTTTTTCCACAAATTAACGCAACTGATATTACAAATATAGTTGCTATGGACATTGAAAGATATATAACCCATTTAACCTGAGCTAAATCTTCTCTAAAATCAAATATATAATTAAACATAAAGAAATATATAGGTAATGCGATTAAAACAGGTATTCCCACTGTTAAATAATATTTTTTCAAGAATTTCTTTTCATCTTCAATATTATTTCTATAAATCATTTTTTTCCTATGTTTTTTGTCAATCTAGTTGACGATTTTTATGGACCCTCCAGTC
>CAMVHR010000103.1 GCA_947167345.1 uncultured Treponema sp. | reverse complement strand
ATTATTTTCGTATCAAACAAATCCCGATAAACAACACCTTCTCCACCAAGAAAACCATGTTCTTCTGCATAATCGAGCAAGCCTGAAAGAATTGATTCAAGTTCTTTCACCTGCACTACAGGAATAGCGGCAGCCTGAGCCTCTGATTCAAAACCATCAAGCTTAAAAAGCTCCAGAAGACGGTTCTGTGTAAAAATTAGGTCTTCATCTTCAACAAGACCAGTTGTGCGTCCATACCCAACAAGCGCATTTATCAGCTCAAAAACGTTCATGCAGACATAATAGAATGAAAATATTGATGTGTCAATCAAGACAAAAATACCAAGCATTACCCATATATTCCTAAAAATGTCACATTTCCGTGTTATAATAGAACCATGAAAGATGACAAACTGAGCAATATGTTTTCGCTGATGGAACTTCTTTGCAGACCACAGGGCTGTTCTGTAAGGGAAGCAATGAAAGAACTGCACTGTGCAAGCAGAACCTTCTACCGCACGCTGAACACCTTTGACGAACTTCATATTCCGTATGATAAAAAGCCCGATTTTGACGGACCAACAAATTCACAACGTTATTTCATAGACCAAAAGTATCAAGGCAAGTTCGGAGCAAAAATTCTCAGACTTTCTACAGCGGAATACTTCCTGCTCAAATACCTTTTACGTAAAGATACACTCCTGCAAAACACAACCATGATGCCTGTTGTAGACAGCATGAGGCAAAAACTCAACAGCCTGACTTTCTGCGACACAAAAGGAAGCGATGCCGCAATCTATATTTCAGACAGGCACAAACGTAATTATGACAGGGTACAGCAGGAAATTTTCTGCAAGATAATGGAATCCTTAGAACGCCATGTACAGCTCAGTGTAAAATATAAAGGAGCACCAGACATCAACAACAAGCGCACTGAAAGCGAGTTCCAGCTGAATCCATACACATTCCTTGACCACAATGGAGCTTTATATGTAATAGGAGCAAGGAACGAATCGGAAGCGCCACGAATATTTTCGCTAGACAGATTTTCCAGAGCCTCAATTCCAGTACCAGAAGTATATTATGACATTCCAGAAGGTTTTTCTCCTGCGGAATATCTTGCAGATACATTCGGCATTTACACTGGTGAAGAACCACAGCGGGTAAAACTCCTGTTTAAATGGCACACATGGACAGCAATAGCAGACAGGACATGGGGAAAAGACCAAAACTTTACACGCACAGCAGACGGTTCTTTTCTTTTAGAGTTTACGGCACGTGGAGGATATGAACTGGAATCGTGGATAAGGTCTTTTGGAGACGGAGTAAAAGTGCTTGCTCCAGAGAGCCTAAGGCAGAAGATAAAAGACTCCCTGAAAGCCGCCTACGAGCAATATTAAAACTCAGCTTCGTGTTCTTTAAACAGATTCCAGTAACAGCGGATGTTCTCCAGCTCCGTCCATTTTCGAATAGTTACAGGACATTCATCCAAGTTGTAAATTCTTGTTCGCTTCATGGAAACAAGAAAAGGCGAATGTGTAGCAATTATAAACTGACATCCGCAAGCCCATGCACACTCTTCTATATATTTTGCAAGCATAATCTGTCTTTCAGGCGAAAGACTGTTTTCCGGTTCATCAAGAAGATACAAGGCATTCTGCTGAATCTTTTCATAAAAGTATTGCAGAGCACTCTCTCCGTTGGAAAGTTCCCTTACATTATTCATTAAATTCTGCTTAATAAACTTCGATGTTGACAACTTGTCCCTGCGGATTGCCACCATATTCCTGTCAAAATCCTCCATTTTAAACAGAGTTTGCATAGGAGTTTCACTGATTTCATTATATTCCTCAAAGAGTTTACTCCTGTTAAAATCCACATCCTGATTCACAGCACGGACATTCAGCATGTAGTTAAAAACATCATCGCTTGCTATCATCATGCTTCCATGAGGAATATTTCCTTCCTTACGGAAAGAACAGGCGTCAAGATAAGGCTCAAAGAACGGACTTTTATTGTAAAGAGCTGTTCTGCCAAGATGCAGCTTTTCGGCAATAATGTTAAGGGCGGTGGTTTTTCCGCTTCCGTTAGTACCGTAAAGAATTGTCACAGGCTCGTCAAAGCAAAGGCATTCCAGCTTTTTTTGGGGGAATACCTTAAAAGGATAGAGCGAACTGTAACAGGTCATGTTCACCATCCATTGCCACGGAATGAGAGCATCTGGAGGAGGATCATTAATATCAGGAAATATGAAGTTAGTTTCTTCCTCATCAGTAATAAATTTAAAAGACTTCAAATAAATCATAACAACACACCTCCTGATATACGATTACGAATCCTTCAACCAGTTTCTTAATACATTTGCAATATATTCAGGATTTTGATTTACAAGGTTTTGTACCCCGTTAGAAGTGTCAGTTTTTGTTTCCTCAGTAAATATTCCTAGACGTTTTCCAAAGTCTAACGTTTCCATTAAAACTGTCTGTTCTCGATTGATTTGTTCCATTCCAATCTCATAAGGAACTTTTGAAGGAGCATAAGTTCCAAGTTTTTTCATAGCCTTGCGAATCTTTTTCATTTCATCATCAGAAAGATGCAGGGCTTCAAAAAGCCTATCATAATTTGAATTGAAGGATGGCCCTATTTCAGCCAATAAAATTGCAACCTTTTCCAGTCCCGATAATACAGGTTTTGTTGTCTTAATAAATCTTCCCATTCTGTAACCTCCCGGCATTTACTACTAAAAGTATACACAACAGCTGTGACAGATTCTGGGATATATTTTACAATTAATTAAAAGCCAAGTTTTCGTTTTTCCAGTTCGTTTCTAAAAAACTTAATGGCAGAATCTAGCTTTGCAGTTGAAGGCGATGAGGAAGCTGTAAGATTTCGTGCAGAGGCAATACGCTGCAAGGTGTCCGCATATATCGTAGAAGCATCGGAGTAGCCAAGGGCAATAAGACTGCGAGCCTTTTCCGGCGTAAAGTTCAGCGTACCGCAGAGAAGGTCGCCCAAATCGGCAGAAGGTCTTATTACCGTAACATCAGACTCCGCCATGGAATAGAGCTTCACTTCACTATCCCTATTCAAAGGAACAACTACCACATGAGTACACCGTTCCTCTTCCACAGGCAAAACAGGAATATTATTTTCAGGAACAAGCCCACCGTCATAGTAAAGACAGTCCTCAACACGTTCAGGCTTGAACACACCAGGAATGGCACTCGTTGCAAGCAATGCCTGCACGCAGGTTTCTTTTTTAAGACTGTTCAGAAGAAACGGAACTCCAGTTACATCGGGAAGTCTGGTACAGGTGGCATAGACATGCTTTTTACAGGAACTAAGAAAGCCCAAGTCAATTTCCCTGCTGATAATCTCACACAGACCGTCACGAGAAAAAAGACCATTGCAAAGGATGTTCCCTAGAATAGTACCAAAGTCAAGATTTTCACCTTCAAAAATTCGAGTGGTATTATCTGAAAGAATACGACTATCAATCTGTTCCGTCCAAATGCGTTCAGCAAGCTCTATGTCACCATTTGCAAACAGCACGGCATTAAGAGCACCCACAGACGTACCAGACAGCACAGAAAATGCAGAATCCAATCCAATCTTGCGAAGGTACTTCCACACGCCTATCTGATACGCCCCCTTACCACCGCCACCTGCAAGCACAAGTCCAAGTTTTTGAACGTTCATAATCACCGGGCTTTTGTCATCAAGCGACCGCAACTGCTACACTTAGGAGAACCAAGACAGGCACGCTTTCGGGTGTGACACGAAGGACATTCGTACATGTATAAAGCCCTGCCAGTCACATTCATCATCAGCTTTGTATAACCATTACAGTTACATTTGGGTGCTCCAAAGGCAGCCTTCTTTCTTCTATGGCACATACTACATTCATAATTACTTTCCATTTAAGCACCTCCTGTTATAGTCGGACAAAGTTTCTTCCGCTAAGTTTGTACCCCTGCCAGTCAATAGACTTTTCACTAGCAGACATGTAGCCGAAAATCACAAGCAGAGTTCCGCACGGCTTACATGACAAAAACTTGTCATTTATGCCGTCCACATAAACTTTTAACTGCCGTGAAATCTGCTCAGTGTCGTCCTTTGCAAATGAAGGATACGTTACAAGAACATTCAAGTCACCAGGCTGTGTCTGCAACTGGGCAATTTCTTCAAGGCTTTTTGCAATGACATTTTCATGCTCCAAGTGAACCGCAATGTGATTGACCCACACGGATTTTTTGGAGATGTTATCCTTCTTGTAGTAATAGATGGCATCGGCACAGTAATACTCACGGTGCAAGTCAATCTCGCTTCCAAGCGACTGCTTTATAAGCTCCACAACGCTTGAACAGCCTCCAGCCTGTCCGCCTCCGACAGCACCAAGAACTGTGCGAGTATAATCTGGAGCACTGTTCCAAGTACTTACAAGGGCATTCTGCAAGCCACCTGCACCGCAAGCCTGCTTCCATTTTTCAAAGAATAATTCTTCTGTTA
>CAMVHR010000102.1 GCA_947167345.1 uncultured Treponema sp. | reverse complement strand
TTAGGACATTGTCTTGCTATATTGCTTTTTCAATTATCTTGATTTTTATATTTTATTACTGTATATTTGATTTAGTAAGTCCTTGCCATTCAAGGCGACAGGTAACTTGAGTATCTGTAGACGTTTACGTAGCGTATTGTGTTCAGAAACAGTATTCTGCCAGTCTCTGAAGGGTTTTCCGTAGACCTCATCTGAACTAGGCGAAAGCCGAAAGAAAACGGAACAAAAGCTCTGTGAATGGCGCGGAGCTTTCTAAAAAGAAAATTGTGAAATCTACAAATGCTGAAAATATTTTATATAAGCATAGAAATTTTGAGATAATGTAATTTTGCTTGCTATATTGCTTTTTATTGTTATGCTATTTGCTTGCAACGAGGAATCTTATCTAAATCATTTTCGAGTTTTTCTCTGGTTTCTCGCAAATCCAATTCATTCTGCATATTAAGCCAGAATTTTGAACTTGTTCCGAAATACTTTGAAAGGCGTAAAGCCATTTCAACAGAGATTTTTCTTTTATTATGAACTAAATCAAGAACGGAACTTGTGGAAACTCCTAAATCTTTTGCAAGTCTATATGGTGTGATTTCTAGTGGCTCTAAAAATTCTTCAACAAGAACGTCCCCAATTTTTGGTAATTCAAATTTTTCATCCATAAATACACCTCCGTCAGTGGTAATCAGCAATCTTTACTTCATAAGCTTCATTATTCTGAAACTTAAACATAATTCGCCATTGGTCATTTATTCTAATTGAACAGTAATCTTTTAAATCTCCAAGAAGATGTTCAAATTTATTTCCTGGAGGAATTCGTAAATCATCCTCACATTCCGCAGAGTTTATAATGAGCAGTTTTGAAAAAGCTCTTTTATGAATTTCTGGCGGAAGCTTTGGTGATTTTTTACCATTCCAAATCTTTTCAGTTTCGGAATCTCCGAATGTTTTTATCATGATTATAGTATATGTTGTACAAGTATATCTGTCAAGAAGATACAATGCTTATTTATATTTTCTCTACATGCTGCGCATTAACTGAAGCAGTGCTTTTTGCTGGGATTTTGAAAGTCGGTTCCATTCGTGTATGAGTTCTGCCTGTGGTTTTGTGAGTTGAGTTAATTCAACCAAGTCTTCTGAAAAAAATTGTGAAAGCGTAAGATTAAAGGCCGTGCAGATTTTTTCTAGTGACGGAATAGTAGGAACTTGGTTCTTTCTGTACCATGAGGAAATTGTAGACTGCGGCAGTTCTGATTTTTCCGCAAGCTGATATTCCGTCCAGTTCCTTTCAATTCTGAATTTTCTAATCTTTTCCAATACATCCATATTATTACGCTATTGCGTTAATATTAGTAATTTTTAGCATTTATTTATAATTGCTTTCAGCGTAAAATAAAAACGTAAAAAATAATGATTAAATAAAGAAACTTGCAATAAAATCTTTACATACCTTTTAGCTTATTAAGATAAGATATTGTCATTTATTTTTCTTATAATAATAAAAGTATGAAAAAGAGAGGTTTTGCATGCAACAGATAAAAGTTTCAGAAAAAGAATTTTTTACAGCAGTATATGACGGAGTTGTTAAGCCTGCCTGTGATTCCTTGTTTAATGAAATGGAAAAATTGGTTGAAAGTAATAATTACCTTTTAATATATAAATGCGAATATGCTTTGGTTAATATACCTGATCAACCTTTAGGTTTTTTGTCTCTACACAAAAGAACTGCTCCATATGAAGAATCTTGGAATGAAATTGATCCTATCAATCTTAGAGATTATGACTCGAGTTTGGTTCCTTTTGACAGTATTTTTTCAGAAATAAAAAAAACTTCAGTCGGTTACAGAGAGTATTTAACTGTTTTTTTTCTTCCTCTTGTATCAGACATTATAAAGCTTTCAAAGGATGTGAAGTGCTCGAATATAGGAAACTTAAATGATAGGCTTATATGGGCAATTAGACATTTTAATGATTATACATATTTTGATGATGACTCAAGAAATAGAGTCTATCTTCGCTTTAAAAATAACAGTTTTTATTTTTCAACCTCTAGTGATTTTCATAAAAACTGCATTATAGCATTTGAACCTTTAGACAAAGATTTTCAAAAAAAGCAGCTGTTTAGCTTTTTAATAAAGAACAGGCTTGTTCTGGAAAAACTTTCTAAAAAAAATGCAGATGTTCTTTTTGCACTTGGCTGTATATGTGCTGTTAAACCTAGCATAATAAATGAAAGCTTTGACGATGGAATTCTTTGCAAAAAGAGTTTTATGGAGTATTTTATGGAAAATAATCCTTCAAAAGAAGATTGCATATGTTCATTTTTGTATCAGTTAAAGGCTGTGGCTGAAAAAAAGGAAATTACAGCTTCATCCGATAAAGAACTTTCAGAAAAACTGTTATGCTGCGAAAAAGTGCGTGCAGACATTGAGCCTTATGAAGCAAAAATTCTTACAGACCCAAATAGAGGCCACTGGGATTTATATTCAGAAAAAGAACTGGATGAAAATTCCTATAAAATTACTTTTAATAATTACTACGCAAGGAACCCTGCACATGATGTTAATGAGGACGGAGCAATTGCAATTGATTTTGGTACAAAAAGTACTGTTGTTGTCTACCAAAAGGAAAGTCAGAATTCGCTCCCAATGGGAATAGGCTATGTAAAGGCAAAGGATGCTACTAATGTAAAAAGATACGAAAATCCTACTGTAATGCAGTTTGTAAATCTTGAAAATTTCCTTTCTGCCTATAATGCATCTTCTGGAAGACCTTCAACAAAATGGGAAGACCTTCCTATATCGCATACTGCCATGGAACGTTTTAAGGAAACCGGCAGTGAAGATTATTATTCCTTTTTGTATCAGCTCAAACAGTGGGCTGGGTTAAGGAATAAAAAATATAGGATACGGACAAAAAATGGAGAAAGCCGTGATTTGCCTGATTTTTTGTCATTAAAGGAAAATGATTTTAATCCAATAGAATTGTATGCATATTATATAGGCCTTTACATTAATAATATGCGTAATGGCATTTATCTGGATTATTTACTTTCGTTTCCTGTTACTTATGAAAAGGAAATTAGAAATAAAATAACGGAAAGTTTTGAAAAAGGTTTAAAGAAATCGTTGCCAGAATCAATTCTTGATAATCCAGAGATAATGAAGAATTTTAAGATTGTAAATACCTTTAGTGAGCCTCAGGCTTATGCAGCTTGTGCATTAAGGGAATACGGCTTTGAACCAGATGAAAAAACTCAATTTATGTACGGCATTTTTGACTTTGGCGGTGGAACTACCGATTTTGATTTTGGAATATGGAAATTGCCAGATCAAAAATCTAATAAATATAATTATGCCTTGGAAAATTTCCCTAATCCTAATGGAGACAGGTATTTAGGCGGAGAAAACCTTCTTGAAATGCTGGCTTTTGAAATCTTTAAAGATAACAAAGATATTATGCTTGAAGGAAATTACTGCTTTTCGCTTCCACCTGGAATGAATGAGTTCATGGGTAGCGATGTCTTAATTTCTGAGTCTCAGGAAGCAGAAAAGAACATTCATAACCTTATGGAAGTTCTTCGTCCTTACTGGGAACAGTCCGAAGGCTGGTATTCACAGGATACTAATGTAGAGCAATCTGCTGATGAAAATGATTCTGAAGAAAAAGAAGTATTAAAGGTGACTCTTTTTGATAAGGAAGGAAAGGATAAACCAAACGTAGAGCTTTTTGTAACAAAAAAGAGAATCTATGACTTTTTGGAAATGAAAATAAGAGGCGGAATTGACCAGTTTTTTGATGCCTTAACCCAGGTGTTCTATAATAATAGGGTTGCAGAGGGAAATATAAATAAGGTGAATATTTTCCTTGCAGGAAATTCTTGTAAGTCTCCTATAGTAAAAAAATTGTTCCTTGAAAAAATAAATAGTGAGGCAGCTCAGATTTCTGAAAAATTTGATAAGCCTATGAATGTAAATGATTTGTTTGAACTGTTTCCACCTTTAGGAACTCCTGAGGCGGAAGAAAAACAGAAAGAACGTAATGTTTGCAATAACAGACCTATGGAAGAACGCCCTTCTGGAAAGACTGGCGTTGCCTTTGGACTTTTAAAGTTTAGGGATGACGGCATAAAAATTGTAAACAAAGTATTTGCAGATAGCGAAATTCCTTTCCGTTTTTATATAGGTTACAATAAGAAGGATATTCTGACTCTGTTTGAAGATGATACTAAAATTGTTAGTGCAAAGGGTAAACCTGATTATGATGTCTGGTATAAATATATAGAAGCAGATGATGATACTGTATATCTTTATTATACAGATTTACCTAGTGCAATAAGCGGAACTTTGCACATTAACGGTAATCCGCAGGTTAAGAGAGTTAAGTTGAATATTGAGCCTGATGAAAATGCTTTTGTCTATATAAAGGCAATAAGCCCTACTCAGATACAGTATGTAGTTTCAAATTCTGTCGACGTTGAAAAAGGCATGAAAGGTACCCCTGTTACAAGGGAATTAAAAGTAGAATAGGAGAAGTTTATGAGTACTGATGTAAAAGACTATTTATTAAATCCTAACTTTGTAAGTTCAGATTTGTATCTGAAAAAAAAGTTTTCTGTTTGTAATTCTAATAGAAAAATTAATATTAATGACTTTTTCTTTTTTAGAGTTGATGAAATTACTTTTGAGGATGATGAAAAAACTCCACGAAAGGAAGTTCTTGAAAACTTTATAAGTTCAATGAATGCCGAAGGCATGAATTTTGTCTATTTGGTTTTA
>CAMVHR010000101.1 GCA_947167345.1 uncultured Treponema sp. | reverse complement strand
TGCCTTCCATTATCCGGATTCTTTTAATAACTGTGTCAGTTTCGGATGCAGATCATTATACAAAACATATTCATATAATGAACAATTTTCTTTTTTCCGTTTATGTGATATACTAAGACTATGAATAAGGATTCTTTTGAATTCGTAATCTATATTCTCCATGCCTGTTCACAAAAATGGAATAAATTACCATCTGAGGTTTATAAAAAACTGGAAGATTCACTTTGCATACAGGATTTTCTTGTTCCATTTTATGATATTCTACACACACAAGGAACCCAATATGTAGTTGCAGATGTAGAAGATTATCTTCATACACGAGGCTATAAAATATGATTGTATATCACGGTTCTATGTTGTTGATATGTATCATCAAGGAATTTGGGAAAAAGAGCGTGCTATAAAAGAAATAAAAGCTTACCCAACTTATGACCAGATAGCCTTCATAACTCAAAAAGCAATAGACAAGCTCTTAAAATTTGATTCTTACGAAGAGGTTTAAAAAATGGAAGAATCCATTTTCGAAAAAGTATATCAAGAACGACTTGAAGAAAGAATAATTGCATATATTTCTGAATGTAAAAAAATACCGTTTCAAGAAGCTATGGATTTGTATTACAACAGTTATCTTGCTGACAAAATTGCTACAGGCTCATACGGGATGCAGTATTTAGATTATAAAGTTCTGGCACAGCTAATTCTGCAAACAATACAATCTTCTGCTACAGAATAAAACAGTACACACAATATTTAGTGTCTGCTCCCATACAGGAACAATTTGTTAAAGTTTTTTTTATCCAATTATCAAATATTTACACTTTTGTAAATTTTATTTCATTTTTAACTTGACTTTTTCACAAATCACAAATATATTATACTCAGATGCAAAGCCTTGAGCATCATGAAAAATCGGAAACCTGTCAGGTTTCCAACATAAAAACTATATTATCAAGGACGGAAACATGCTATGGCAGAGGTAACAGCATTCGGCAAAATCTTAAGGAAGATGAGGATAGACTGTTCCGAAGTATTGGGAGCAATGGCAAAGCGGCTGGGACTAAGTTCAGCCTACCTTTCCTCCATAGAAAATGGACTGCGGGAAATTCCAGACGGATTAGTGGCAAAGATAGCCAACGAATACGGACTTGACAGCTCGCAGGAAAAGGAGCTTGAAGAAGCCAAGGCAAAAGTAAAGGGAACGGTAGATGTCAAGTTGAATGACCAAAAGGCAGAGGCGGATTACGTGGAGACAGCAGTAATGTTCGCACGTGATTTTTCAAAACTCAGTACAGAGCAGGTAAATGCGATTAAAGAACTTTTGAAAAGTTTTGAAAGTTCAGGAGAAAATTCTAATGGAAGTGCATCATGATGAGCAGCAGACAGAAACATTGATTCTTACAGAAGACGGAATTCAAATTGCGGCATTTTGGACAGTCTTTCTGTGCAGAAATAGCAAGGACGGCAGGTTTGATCCTCTTTTCGTAATGGAAAACATCCTTCCACTTTTTGACAGTACCTTCAATTACAGGATTGTCAAAAAGAATGAATGGATGTGGGAAAGCTGCAAGGTGGCATTCTATATTCCATCAAAAAACGAGATAATCATACGCAGTGATGTCTATGACGGAGCACTAGAGTGCAATGCAATGGATGTCATAACTATTGCCCACGAAGTCGTCCACTACCTGCAGCACATCATAATGGAGTTTCTGCGTGCACTTGACTGTGTTGATTTCAAAACAGAGCTATGCAGCGTAAATTCCAAAGCAATGTCTCGCCATGAGATTCAGACAGACATGATTACACGGCTTGTAATGTGTCCTGAACATCTACTGGAGGGAATGACAGAAGAAGAAATTATCAGGCACTACATTTTAAATCCGATTATTCAGGTTATATGCGGCATAATAAAGGAAGCCGGAGAAAATCTGATGGAAAGCTTATATGAACCGAATTTAAATCTTATAGAAGAAAAGGGGGCTTAAAGTGTGCTGTATGAATGTATGACAGCTTGCAAAAAAATGACCTGAAACTACGCCAATAGTCTCAGGTACATCAACACACTAGGAAAGATAAATCTATCCCGAACCAATAGATTTATCCTACTTCCTATTTCATTTTTTTGCAAGCGAAAAATTCAAAAAAACACAAAATCAGAGAGAGATTTTTCACAACCGGGGTCTGTTGCCCGTAAACAAACAGAAGGATAAATCGCTATGGAAAATATTTCAACATTGGAAAACAGCTCATCAATTTTAAGTGTGACGCTGCATGAAAACAACTTTACAAAAGACGGATCTTATTACGCAACAGTAACACGTAATACGGCTTCATTCAAAAACATTCTTTCTGAGATTGCGGAAGACAATAAGGGTATGGATCCTTACATGCTTCAGTTTGCAGCAATTCTTATGCAGAAGAAAATCCTTAAACTGCTTGAGCAGGGAAAAGCTGTAAATGTACTTGACCTTGGTACTATGTACATTGCCATGAAGTGCAATGCCAAGGGAAAAAGTGATGTATCAGACAACGGAAACTTCTATATCAAGTTTTCTCCGACACCTCTTGCAGATTCAGCCCTTGCAAAGCTGACTGTAGATAAGATTGTCTATGCTGATGGAAGTCCTGAAATAACAGAAATTACAGATCTTTCAACAGGAACGGAAGATAAAACTCTTACAGAAGGAAAACCATGCAAAATAAAGGGCGGTCGCCTAAAAATAGGTGGAAATGGAAGCGGAATATGGTTTGCACCTGTCGGTTCTGACGGAAAGATAAATACTGATGAAGCCACCTGGACTAAGGTAGAAGAAACAGCACTGTTCAGGAACAAACCTTCAGAACTGAACTTTTTTGTTCCCGAAGTTCTTGACATAGAGAGCAGTTACAGAATTGTACTGAGAACCTCGTATCTGGGAAAAGCCAAGAACCGAAAGAACATTGTGGAAGCTATAAGCGAAGCAATTAAAATAAACGCTTAGTATTAAAAATTAGGTAAAATGAGCGCACTGACAGGAATCATGCATAACGGATTCCTATCAGTGCCATTATTGTCACAACTTATGTTATTGTATATAATTCCATCATGAAAGTAGCAATTGTACATGACTGGCTTACTAACTACGGAGGTGCAGAAACCTTTGTTGAATTATGGCTTAGAATGTACCCTCAGGCAGATATTTTTACACTTATATACGATAAAAACAAGATGAAAGGACATTTTGAAGGAACAAAAATCTTCACTTCCAAACTTCAAAAGCTTCCTTTCGCAACAAAACTTTATACAAAACTTCTAGTATTCATGCCAAAGGCTTTTGAAAGTTTTGATTTTTCATCGTATGACTTAGTATTATGCTCAAGCTCAAGCTGTGCAAAAGGAGTCATAGTTCCGCCTCATGTACCGCAAATTGCCTACATTCATACACCTATGCGTTATGCATGGGATTTATTCTTTGCTTACAGAAAAAGAAGCTCATTCTTAACAAGATTTTTTATGGATCGATGGATGCCTTCCATTCGTCAGTGGGATTACATTTCTGCACAAAGAATTGATACAATTGTTGCAAATTCATACTACATTGCAAGAAGAATTAAGAAATTTTGGAACAGAGACTCATCCGTTATTTACTCACCTCTAAATAACAAGCGTTTTTATCCTGATTTTACAAAAAAACGGGAAGATTTTTACATAGCCTTTTCACGCCTTGTTCCATACAAAAGAATGGATCTTGCAATTTCCGCCATAAAGGGAACAGGCAAAAAACTTGTTGTAATCGGAAGCGGTTCTGAAGAAAAAAAACTTAGAATGCTTGCACAAGAAGATCCTAACATAACTTTTACAGGACGAATTTCAGATGAACAACTCCGAAACTACATGCAGACATGCAAGGCCCTTATTTTTTGTGCAGAAGAAGATTTCGGACTGGCTCCTCTGGAAGCACAGGCATGCGGTGCTCCTGTCATTGCTTTTGGCAGAGGCGGTGCTTGCGAAACCGTAATCAATGAAAAAACAGGCATATTTTTTCCGCTTCAGGAAATAGATTCAGTAAAAACGGCTATAGAAAACTTTGAATCGTTATATGAAAAAGGGGTCTTCTTTCCCGAAGAAATTTCAAAGCACGCAAATACATTTACAGAAGAACGTTTTAGAAAACAATTCTTTGAAATTGTAAAACAGACTCAGGAACGCATAAGAATAGGTGCTGACCAATGAATGCAACTCAGAATCTGTCAATAGCAGTGGACTGCCGCATGAGTGGTAAAAGTGGTATCGGAACCTTTTTAGATGGCATTCTTCCACATCTATGCAAAGGCTCTTCAAAAGTCCTTCTTATTGGCTCTGAAGAAACATTGAAATGTTACAAAGCAAATGAAAATGTAAACGTTGAACTTTGCAATGTAAAGCCATTTTCAATAAAAGAAATGTTCTTTTTTCCAAAGAACATTACAAAGAAAATAAATAAGTGTGATGCATATTATTCACCATATTGTAACATACCTAGTGGTATTCGCATACCGATATTTACGACAATCCATGACATAATATTTCTTGATGTCAAAGGATTGACAGGAGTGCTTGGTACTTTTATACGAAAGTGTTTCTATCTATATGCAATAAAAAAATCAAAAGCTATTTTTACGGTCTCACAATTCAGCAGGCAAAGGATACAGGAAAAATTACACTGCAAAAAACCGATTTTTATTGTATACAACGGACTTCCCTCATATCTTATTGAAAAACAAATTAAAGAAACAGCTTCTATTGAAAAAGAACCAATAATATTATTTGTAGGAAATATAAAAAGACACAAAGGTCTGTCGGTTTTAATCGAGGCTTATTCAGACTTCTCAAAACAAACTGAGGCAAAATTAGTTATTGTAGGTGATAAAGATAATTTCAGGACAAAAGATAAACAAACGCAAGAACTTATCAAGAATTTTTCTGATAAAATTACATTTAC
>CAMVHR010000100.1 GCA_947167345.1 uncultured Treponema sp. | reverse complement strand
AAAACAGATAAAGCTTGCAAAGAAATAGAAAACATCTTGCCAAATACTCCTCTCAGGCTGGGCAAATTGTACTTAAAGTTGTTTTTATAAAAAATGAACCTATGCAAATAACCTGCATCATCTAAAAATCCTGATTGAAAACAATGAAATAAAGGCTTAAAAGATAGTGGAGAAATCTAGCTAAAACGATAGAAAAATAATTTGCAATGTATGACAGTTTTCGATATATTGATTTTTTATTGTAAAATAGCTATATTTGAGTTAGAAGTTCAAATACTTTGAATGTACCAACTTTAGTAAATTACGAGTTTTCGTAAATAATAAAGGAGGTGCCTATGAAAACTTCTTCTGTGGTTCTTGACGCATGTAATTCAATGCGTGAGGAGTTCAAAAAATCTCATTATTCTAAAAAAGAATGTGAAACTATTCCAAGTCAATTGTCTAATTGGGCTTTGATTTTGGATAGGATTGATTCTGTATATGATGAGTATTGCGAAAATAACTTTGACGAAACCGATTTTGAAAAAGCTATGAAAGTTTTTCCAAAATTTCAAAGTACCGTATCAAAGTATAAAAATTACGCTAAACAGAAGAAAGAATGCGTTCAAATCTGTAAGGTTTTGAGTACTTATGTTTCGGGTGTACAAAGTTTACTCGAATTAAATAAGCAAGCCTTTTTAGAAATTGAGCGTTATTATGCAAACCCGGGCAACTTGGTTGATTTGGAGTATTGCATGACTGCAGATGATTATTAGCTAATCATTTTGCACAATACATAAGTATCTTATGTCAAACCATACCGAGTATCTCAGTTGGTTATTGAAAGGTTTGAAAAATTGTGAGCAGTTTTGTTTCATGAAAGTATCTTGGATAAACCTTTCCCTTAATAGTAGTAGGCAGCTCAGAAAAAGACTCCAATTTATGGAGTCTTTTTTATTATGGTAAAAACGATTGATGGATTTGCGGGAAATCCATATAACGGGTAGGCTAGAAGTTTTAGCATCATCTCAACAAATTGTGAGATGTTTATGCTTGCAGAAGTTGAAAAAATGGAAAAAAAACACCATGCCGTCACAAAAATAAAATCACCCTTTACTCCTCTTCCTTCCTCAGTCCAATATAGAAATCAAGGCGTTCCAGCAGGGCTTTTGCAAAAAGAGATTCCATTGCGCCAAGATTGTGGTGGACATGGTATGAGTCAAATGCGTCGTAGTAGGCAAGACGGTCAGCAAACTTGATGTTTATTGGCGGAAAACCGGCTTTCATAAGTTCAAGATTTACTAAAAGCCGTCCAGTTCTTCCGTTGCCGTCGATAAAGGGATGGATTGCTTCAAATTCAATATGGAAACGGGCAAGTTTTGTGACTATGTGAGATTCATCATTCGCAAAGTCTTGCAAAAGCCTTTCTAATTTCGGCTGAATCAAATATGGCTGGACTGGCTCGTGGGCGGCTCCTGCTATTATTACAGGAATTTTTCTGTATATGCCGCGGTCATCTTTTTTATCTGCAAGGACAAGATAGTGAATGTCTTTTATGACACGCTCTGAAAGTGGCTCGTTTTTCTGAACAAGGCTTGCAACATAGTCGAACGCTTCTTTATGACCGATTGCCTCAAGGTGATGGGAAAGAGGCTTCCTGTCTATTGTAAGTCCACGAAGAACAAGGTCTGTTTCCCTCAGCGTAAGAGTGTTGCCTTCTATGGCATTTGAGTTGTAAGTATATTCGGTGACAAATTGTTCGTTAAGGCGTTCGAGTTCACCCTGGTTGAGAGGACGAAGAGTGTCAAGGTGTCGCTTCTTTTCATCGATAAGGGAAAGAAGATTTTCCTGCTTTGTAAGCCGCCCGTCGCGGGGTTTTACAGCATCAAGGGGAATACGCCAGCCACGACCGATTTGCATGGCTCCAGGAATTTTTCCCTGTGAACACAAGACCCGGATTCTTCGCTCTGAGATATTCCATTTTTCCGCAGCCTGACTTGCTGTCAAAAAGGTTCCGTCTGATTTCATCATTATGATTATAGCATGTATCGGAACAATCTGCAATTATCGGAATAAAAGAATTGCGTTTAGCGGAATGATGCAGGGGGCATAAAAGAAAGTAGACTCTATTGTTTAATAATTGTTGCCATTTTATTTCTTTTCTGTCACCAAAATAACTTCACTCTTTCAGCACTCTTCCAAAAGGCGGGCAATATTCTGCTGATAACCTTTCAAAGTTTTAGTGGCAAGCTTAGATGACTTCTCCAACAGCCTGCGCCCAGAGTTATGGTCGCCTGATTCTATGAGGCTGCGAGCGTTTTCGATATCCTTTTTTAAGGTAGTTCTTCTATCATATTAGTGTAGGCGGAATCTTTCTGAGCCATTGAGATTGCCTTGTCATAGTAAGAGAGACCTCGTTCTGTCTGGTCTTTCCTGCGTAAGAGGTAGAGTCCGTATGTTGCCGTATTGCATGGGTTTTGTCCGATTGTGGAGATAAAATCTTTTAGTATCTGTTCGGGAATGTAATCTTCCATTTCAAGGTTTGCAAAAACAATGTTGTTCAGAACTTGCACATTATGTTTTCCATGAGGGTAATCCCTGTGTATTTGCATCAGAAAATCCCGGCAGGCTTTCATCTGCTCTGTATTTTGTCCGGTTAGGGTAAGAAGACGGAGCAGGTCGTTGCAGGCAAAAAGTTTCAGTGTCAGATTGTCAGAATCAAGCATAAAGATTGGCAAGAGAAAATTGAAGTATGTCTCAAAGTTGCCTGTGGCAAGAAGAGCTTTTCTCCATTCAGCAAAGTAATTCAGATAGCTGCCTTCGGACAGGACAAAATCTTTTGCTCCGTTTGTGTTTTCAAAAAGGGAGAGGGTTTCATTGTATTTTCCCTGGCGGTTTAATATGCGCATATAGTTTGTAAGAATGATTTCAAGTGGCTTTTGATTCTTGGCAATGTCCGTCTTGTTTTCCTGAAATTTTTCAAGGGCTTTTGCAATGTTTCTTTCTGCCCGGTCCAGTTTTCCGACACTTGCATTGCAAAGGGCTATGTTGTTCCATACTGCGGCTTGGTTTGTTTTGTTGTCCGTAAGATTTCCAAGGCGGTCTAACGCGGCTCCGTATTTTTTTTTACAAACGCGCACTTTGCATGATTTATCGCCGCATCAAAATAGAAATCTTTTTCGGTGACATTATTCAGCTTAAGGTAGTGGGATAGAATGAACTCAACTTTTTCTGGCTGACTCTCCAGTTCCATGTTTACATAAAGACGGATGGCAGGGGTAAAGCTCACGCCAAGATTTACGGCAATTCTGCACCAGACTCTTGCCTTTTCTTCAAGAGAACTGTATTTTGTTGTCTGAATAAGATAGAGAATGCTCAGGGCAAGGGCTGCCTGCGGTGTATTTTGCGTATAGAATGAGTTCTTTAAAAAATGTATCGCTTTATCTGCATCATCTTTCTGCATAAAAACAAAGGCTTGCTGAAAGTCAATTTCATAGGGAATTTCATCGTGTTCTTTTCTATAGTGATTAAGGGCTTTCTCCGCTTTATCAAGATTCTTTTTTACAAGATAAAACCCAGACAGTTTGCGAGTGCTTTCTGCTGTATTCAATTTGTAAAGAAGCTGAAGATTCTCTTCTGAATTTTCGTTTTGACGTAATTTGTTTTCCGCAATCTTTGCGGCATAGACGGCATTTTCTTTGTCTTTTATGTGCGAGAGACATTCACCTTCTTTTTCATAATTTTTTATGAGGGAATAAAAGAGCGCAAGGCGGAAATAATAAGTGTCGATGAAACGTTCGTCTTTTGCTAAATCTGCATTTTCTTTTTCAAACAAGGCAAGTTCTTTTTGAATGGCTTTTTTCTGTTTTATGAGGGCAATGCTTGAAGTATTTACGGTCAGATATCTGGAAATCAGGCTTGCAGAATTTACTGGCACAGGACTTGCTTTTTGACAGGCAACCTTTTCACATTCAGCATAGTTGAAGGTCAGACTCATTTCCTGAGCTGGCATGTCCATGTCAATCTTTTCTGACTTTCCACAGAGAACATCTTCTTTTGCTTTCTGCTGTTCGTATTCAATATTGTCAAGCATGTGAAACCTCCCGTGTCCTGTGGGTTTTCTTCCGCTTTTTGTAAAGTTCGCGAAGGTGCTCGTCTTCAAGGATATGCGCAATATGGCGGAGTTTTGTCTTTATGCAGTCAAGCTCGCTTTCTTTTGTCCGTTTGCGATAGTCAAAGGCGCAAAGCTTGTCGATTATTTCCTGTATGTTCTTTCTGATATAAAGGGGCAGAATCGATTCTTCTGAAATTCGGGGGATGATAATGCTTGGAGCAAAATCAGAAAGCAAATCGTGGTACAAGTCAAGCCGCTTTTTCAGGTCTCCGCCAAATTCTTCTTCTCCCACTCTGATATTGTTTGCCGTTTCCCAATAGCCGTTGCCGTTTGTCTCTATAAGAGCCTGATAAAATGTCCGCTTGTCAAAGAGTTCAAAAAGCATACAGCCCAAAGAATAAATATCTGCACATTGAGCCAAGTCCCATTCGCTATCAAAGCCTGAGTATATCTCTGGAGCGGCATACATTACCGGAACTTCCGCTTTAGGCGAGAAAATCCTCAATTCTTTTTCAATCTCTGGTTTTGCAAGTGAAAGCCCCAGGTCTATGAGAACTGCCGTACACTTTTCTTCGTGCCTGGTTCCCATTATGTTTGAAGGCTTTAAATCACGGTGGCAGAGACCTTCGCGGTGCAGGCTCTGGACGGCAGAAATTATGGAACAGAAGAGACGGAGCCGGTTTGTGCGGGATTTGTTGTTTTTATGACAATGTTCCGCCCTGTAACGGCATCGTGGGCGCGGAAAAGGTAGAAAAATCCTTTGCTCTCATCATCGCTTGTGTTGTCATATAAGCGGGTCAGGCATTTTGCATCTTCAAAAAAATCAGTAAAGGCAGGAGCAGAGCTTATTGCCTGTAATGTAAGAGTTTCGGCTTGCTCAAAAGAAGCCTCCGAATTTGGCTCTGAGTCGTAGCCTTCAAAATCGAATTCCTGTTGCTGAGGCGTGTAGTATTCGGCATTAGATAAACTTTCCTGCATATACGACATTATATCATAAAAATAGAAAAAAAAGGGTGAAAAAGCTGATTTTTGAAAAAAAATATTTGCCTTTCGTGATATTTGTTCACCACAAAAGCCAAAAATGTGCTATAATAGAGCTATGGCAAAAGGTAATGCGAACGTAGATTATAAGAAGCTGTGGAAGCTATTGAT
>CAMVHR010000099.1 GCA_947167345.1 uncultured Treponema sp. | reverse complement strand
CAGCTTTAGGGGAGTATTTGCCTACAGCAGGAGCTGATAATTCCAACTTACCTGGAATGGGTGGAGTGTTTAACACGACAAACCTCCGTTTGTACCACTATGCTGGGAACAATCCTGTAAGGTATGTTGACCCAACTGGTGCTTTTGATGTGGATTGTGAAACAAAGGTAATAAATACCTCCTTAGATGATAAATTAGATATGGTAAGAGCTGAAAGAGTCTTTTTAGCTCTACAAGATGATGGCTATTTTTGCAAAGCAAAAGATTCAAATTCAGAGCAATCAATAACATTCACAAATGCTCGTGGTATGGATGCTTTTATAAATGGAACGTATGAACAATACTTAAATGAAGTAGATTTTGTTTTTGATGAATTCTTTCTTGATATAGTCGGTCTAATAACATCAGATGCTCCTCAAAAAAGTTTTTCAGGAGTATTAAATATAGGACTTACAACTTATTCGTTTATATCAGATTTTATAAACGTTGCTGATCAATTTTCGTCAGGAAATATGTTAAGTGGTATTAATTACTCTGCAGACATGATTATAGATGCTATTGGATATGGTGGTATTGCTGGTGCATGTGTAAGCGTTGAACTGAAATACACAAAGAGAGGACTGCTTTTCACTATAGAACAACTAGCAAAGGCTGAAATAGAATTGGAACATTACGTTATTAATTACTTTACTAAATCTGTATCTGGAGTCACTATCAAATAATAGGAAAAAATTATGAAATTAAAAAGAAGTGTACATGAAAAAATATTTTGTGGATGCATGATATTCTTAATTGCAAATATAATTTCTTTCATATTGTGGTTATTCAGTCTAAAGGAATTTAAAACAAGAATTACAGTAAGTGTTTGGATAGGATTTTTACTGTCATTCCCATTAAATAAAAAAATCAATACTATTCCTTATGACGAATATGATAATGATGATTTGATTTTTTTCATTCTGCTGTTATTTTTGATTTTTATTCTAATGGGACAAACCTTGTTTCTTCTATAGATCTATCTCTAAAAGCTTGAAATTATAGATTTTTTTGAATGCGTGGCAATTTTTTACTATATTTTATGGTTAAGGAATAATTTTCTAAAAAAACTATATTCCATTTCAAGGAATATGCAGTATAATGTCAAAAAGGAGCTGTCGGAATGGCTGAAGCAAAAGAAAAACACAACGTAAAAGACAGCGTGTTTGTAGACCTGTTCGGAAAGGACAAAACTGCACGGAAGAATTTCATCTCGCTGTACAATGCCCTGCATGGAACAGCCCTGAAACTGGAAGAGACAAATCTTGTTCCAGAGATGATTGAAAATACACTCTACATGGCTTATTCCAATGATGTTGCCATGCAGGTGAACGGCAGGATTGTAGTGCTGATAGAGCATCAGTCCACGATAAATAATAATATGCCGTTAAGGCTTCTGGACTATGTGGCAAGGATTTACGAGCACATAGTTCCTGCGAAGATGAAGTTCTACAGGAGAATGGTGAAGATACCAGTACCAGAATTCTATGTGCTCTACAACGGTACGGACAACTATCCTGAGACTGGAGAAATGAGGCTTTCTGATGCATTCATGTATCCCGAAGGAGAATGCAAGCCGGATGAACTACCGCTTGAGCTAGTAGTAAAGGTATACAACATAAACATAGGCAAGGGAGACAGACTCCTTGAGCGCTGTGAGGAATTGAGGCAGTATTCAAGGCTGATGGATCTTGTACGGAAAGCCTGCGGGGAAAAGAAGGAAGAACCTCTGACGTGGGCAGTACAGGAAGCAATCAGGCAGGGAATACTGGCGGATTACTTGAAAAGGAAATCGACGGAGGTAATTAATATGCTGACGATGGAATATGATTATGCTGTAGACGTGGCAGCCCAGAAAGAAGAGTCTCTTGAAGAGGGTATCCGCATTGGTGAGGAACGAGGACGTGAAGAAGGACTCCGAAACTTGATTCTTAACATGAAGCTGACACCGTTACAGGCAATGAATGCACTTGGAATACCGCCAGATGAACAGACGCTGTTCTTGTCCAGACTGCAATAGAATAAAACAGTACCTGCACAGGCAGAAATTGTAACTGCCTGTGCAGGGCAAAAAAATGAATATATCCCAATATAAAAATATAATATCTGGTAAAAGGATAAGCCTCCGTTTGTACCACTATGCAGGAAACAATCCTGTTAAATATACGGACCCTGATGGAAGAGAAAATAAAGCTGCATTACAATTTATGAAAGATTATATTGTTGGAAAAAATTCGGGTTATGGATATAGTCCTGACCCGCATATTCCTGGAGATACATGGACTGCATTTAAGAAAGGAGCGGAAAATTTACCAGATTCATTATTATGTTATGAATCTGTATGGGCTTCATATAGAAATACAGGAACTACAAAAGATATGCCAGCATCCAGAGCAAATGCTTTTGATTGGTTCAAGGCAGGCGGTAAAACTTTTGTAAATGGTATAGAAACAACAAAAAAACTTGAAAAGAATATTTTAAATGGTGAAAGTGGTGATGTTGTTTTCATGGGCGAGTTTGATGATATGTATGGACATTCAGTATTACTTGAATCAATTGTTGTTATTAGTGATGACAAATTAGAATTAAATACAGTTGGTGCATTTTCCCCAAATGGAAAAGTTGGTCCAGAAAAAATGATCTTTGAAAAAAACAAGGATGGAAAATGGATAAATACATCACATGGTAATTACAAGTATGAATTCAGAGGTTATGGACAGTATGAAAAATAGATTTTCCGTCATTTTATTAATTATGTTTGTAATCATCTCTTGTAAAACACATAATGTTAATCTTAAGGATTATATTATTAATAATGAATTTTTTGATGAGGATGATGATAGTATTTCTGGATTTTTAAAGGAATCGATTACGTTAAAAACACCATATGGAAAAATGAAAATAGGACCTATTGGTTTTGATACAGGATATCAATTTGATTTTTTGATATACAAAAATAACATCCCTAAAAAAATATGGCTTATTGAAAAAGTAAAAATAAAAGTTGATAAAATTAATTTCAATATTCCAACTTTTTCGGAAAATCAATTTTCCTATGTAGATTTTTATGATAATTATTCAATAAAAAACTGCCGTAATGCTGAGTCAATATTGTATTTAGATTTATTAATTCCTAAATATTCAGTTTTGCATTTTACCCGAAATGGTAAAATAGACAGTATAGTAATATATGGTGAAACAAATTATAACGGTAAGAAATTAGAAGATGGAACTATCATAAAAGTAAAGCACAATAGTATTGTAGTTGCCACAAGTGAAAAGACTCTGTAAGCAACTGTTTACTATATTTAGTATTTTATCTAGTTATTCAGAATTCTTTCTGATTCCTACAAATACTAATTGATGGGAATAGCCCGAAAATTGGCCTGAAAATGGCCAGTTGCATTCAAAAAAGAGAGGAAAATGAGAGTTTTAGAACAAAAAAACTGTCAGCCAGCTTCGAATAACTGGCTTTGACACTAAAAAGGCCGTTAGGCATACATATGTGCTATTTGATTTGGGAGTGGTAGAAAAGAGCAAAAAAATCAGCTATACTTCAATAAAAAAATAGATGTAGATAAAAAAATGCAGAGTTTACATAAAAAAAATAAGGTAACATTCTCAAAAGGCTGGATTCCAGCAGTAAAAATAGAAGAAAACATGAGAAAAAGGGCTCCTGTTCCGACAAGCCTCCGTTTGTACCACTATGCAGGGAATAATCCGATTAACTATTTTGATCCCGATGGAAGAGAGGCAGAAGATGTTGTTTATTTTGTTCTAAGGAATTTTAAAAGTTATGATATATCCACAGACCGTACTCAACCAAAGAATACATATCTTGATATAGGATTTTTATGGAATAAAAAAACAGGAGAAATGATAACTTTTACACCTGTACAAACAGTTGCAAACTATCCATTAACAAATAGCAAAAATGAACCTGTAAATTCATGCTATAAAGATACAATAGCTCCTGGGCATTTTGAATTGAAATTATATACAACTACAGATGTTGCATCTGGACAATCTGGAATTATTATAAATGCTAAAACTTTAGATGGAAGAATTGTAAATAATGAGGGATATACAGAAAATCCTCTATCTACAGGCCGAGGTTTACAGCACTCAAATGGAAATCCTGAAGGAACAGGAGATTACAATAATCCTTATAGTAAACAATGTTTTATAATGCCAAGTGCTAATAACAAGATTTTTTTTGATACGCTAGAGAAATGGAACGTTCAAGATGGTGATGTTATAGAAGGTGTATTACATGAGTTTTTTGAAAAAAATGGAAAAATAATAATGATTAAGTGGGGAAACAGATGAAAAAGAAATTGCTATTATGTATGATATTTACTATAGTTCATTTAAAAGTATTTTCTGAAACAATTCCTTTTGGGAAGAAGTTTTTATATCCATTTGAAAGAGGAAGTTTGATTGTTAATAGGAATATGCTAACAATCGATGGAAAGCATGAAAAAGGTTCTTTTTCTGCTGATAATTTTCACATGAAATTTAAGACCCCCTCAAAGACATATTTTATATTACACTGTAAATTCGAAGAATGTGAATTTTTAACATTACTAAACAACTCTGATAAAAGAAATTACGAATATGAAGCATGGTCAATGCCTTTCAGTTTGTTTGAGAATAATTCATTTTCTACATATCCTGTGTTGAAAGGCTTTAAAGTTATACATGCAGATTCTTTTGTAACGGAAAAAAATTCAAAAGGTAAAACTGTGAAATTTGTTCCTGAAAACTTCTTTGATGCAACCGAAAATCCATGGGCAGTAAATAAAAATGCTTATTCAAAGAAAATATATATAAAAGCAGATAAATGGCGTAACAAAGGTTTTAGGTATGCACCTATAAATCACATAGTAATAATCAATGGTTTTGTTAATCCAGAAAAGGGTTATCTGTATGAACAAAATGCCAGAGCCAAAAATATAAAAATATCCTATGATGATATTTCAGAAAGTTATCTTTTAAAAGATAATGGAAATTATCAAGTATTAAGTCTTCCGAAAGCTATAAATGTTATGGAAAATATACAAATCGAAATTGAAGTGTTAGATCAGTATAACGGTACAAAATATGATGATATTGTTATTTCTGGTATATTATATCTAGATACAATATTAAAGTAAAACAGGAATATTCTTGAGAAATTGTCAATAGTTGTGGATTGAAGTTTGAATCGGCATAAGTATTAAGC
>CAMVHR010000098.1 GCA_947167345.1 uncultured Treponema sp. | reverse complement strand
CTTTTCTATATTGTGAGTTTTTTCATAGCATGCTGCAAGGAAATATCGTGCATATAAAGTTTCTTGGCTTGCATCATTTTTTGAGCACTTGATTGCATGGTCAAATTCTGCAATTGCATTGTCAATCTGCTCGGCAATCATGTAGCAGGATCCTCTTTCTATTAAAGACCTCTGCCTCATTTCCTGATCACGCTGAGATTTTTCAAAAGCCTTTATGGCACCTGAATAGTCTTTATCTTCCTTTAAAATTTTTCCCAAATAATAATAATTTGCAAAGGTGTCAGGACTCTGCTTTATTGCAATCTCTATTTCTTTTTTTGCTTCAGCAGGTTTTTTGTTGCGGAAAAGAAGATATGCAAGAGCTGCATGAGCCTTGCTGTTCTTTTTGTCAAGGGTAATTGCCTTTTCATAGGCTATGTAAGCTGGTGTAGGCTGATTTGCAGCTTCATAGAGTTTACCTGCATTAAAAAAGTTTTCTGAATTTGCCGGCTCAAGTTTTGTAAGAAGAATGAATTCTTTTAGAGCTTCCTGCGCATAGTTGAACTGCATGTACAAGGAGGCCATTTTCTTTCTGAATTTCAGCTCCGGAATGTCTCCGTTGAAAACTGCATTTTCATTTACTGTCTTGAATTCCATAAAAGCAAGTTCTTGCTTGTTGTCTGCAAGATAGGCCTCACCCAGCCAGTAATGAGCTACATAATCTTTTGGATTTTTAGTTAACACCGATTTTGCAGTCTTTTCGGCTGCTTGGATTTTTCCACTCTTAATTAATTTTTGAATATTGCCGATTTTTTTAGGTATGAATAGGCTTTTTAATATCACGCAACTGATGAATATTATAAAAGCTATCAAGATACTGATGATAATTACCATAAGTAATGTGCTGTTCATATTTTAAAAACTCCGCATTTATGGGTATTAGTAACTCATATCTGTTATAATTGTTATACGATTATATACTAATTATATATTAATTGAAAGATTAGCTCTTTTATGTAAATATGTCAAAGGGTTTCTTGCCTTTTCTTTGCAATGGAGGTTTTGCAGATGATTAAGTTGTATTCAAAATATATTTCTTTACTTTTTTTGACTGCAAGTCTTGCTGTTTTAAGTTTATTTGCACAGTCTGACTTTGAAGAAGGGGAAAGTTTATTTAGGGCAAATGAAACTGAAAAGGCTATTCCATTTTTGCAAAAATCAATAGAGGCAAATGAAGATCCTAAAGCATACATTTATCTTGCAATGTGTTATTTTCAGCAGGAAAAATATTCTCAGGCACTGGGAATATGCAATAAAGGTATGGAAGCCAACGGTTCTGACAAGAAGGTAATTGCTTTTGATGCTGGAAACATCGCTTTTAAAATGAATGATTATGCCGGTGCTGAAAAATGGTATACCCGATCAATTGAAGAGGATCCTTTTTATGCTGCTCCTGTGCTAAATAGGGCAAATACCCGTCTTAAGACTGGCAGACTCCTTGAAAGTAAGGCAGATTATGAAAAGTATATAAGTCTTAATCCTGATACTCCTCAGGGAAATTCCATTTATGCCGTCATTTCCATGATTGATGAGCAGATTGAAAATGAAAAGAAAGCCGATGCCATAAAAGTTGAGCAGGAAAAGAAAAAGAATGCCGATATCCGTCGTGTTGATGCAAACAAGTCGCGCCAGGAAGTAGAGGCTGAAAAACGCAGAAAGAAGATGCTGGAAGATGTGGTTTCTTCTTTGCAGGATTCTTCTTCAGAAAATATGTCTGGGGCTGCTGGTACAGAAATAATTATCGATAACAACAGTGTTGATCCAGACTTTCCTGAAAGCATAGAAGATTAAAACAACCTCAAAAATAAAAGTATGCACAGGAGAGAATTTCACTAAGTTATATTCGCTTTACAAGTTCAAAAAGCTGCTTTCTCGTAATGGTTGTATAAACAGGTCTGCCGTGAGGGCAGTGTGGATCTGGAAGCTTTAGTGCTTCCTCTGCTATCCATGTTGCTGTTTTTTCGTCCAGAACAGTACCGTCCATAACTGCTGAGCGGCATGCCGTTGAAGCTGCAACAACATTTATCATGTCATGTGGATTAATCCTTCTGTCAAGAAGGTCTTTTTTTAGGTCGGCTTCCGTTCCTTTCCATCTTATTGGTACTGTTGTAAATTCCCAAATTCCGTCACCTTTGTCTGTGCCAGAAAAGCCTGCTTCTTCAAGATCGTCTAGAATTTCTTTCAGATAATTGTCATCTGCAACAGAATCTGTATGGATTGTGTAAGGTACAAGTAAAGCCTGCTTTTGACCTGCATCTTCCATGATTTTATTGTACAAATAACGTTCATGGGCAGCATGCTGGTCAATTATGTACAGGACATCATTTTTTTCTGCAATCAGAAATGTGCCTAATGCATTTCCGACAAAATGAAAGTTTTTGTCAGGGACATTATCCAAATAGTTTGGTTTTGTTACATGACCTTCTACAGAAGCCTCGCTGTCTGGCTCAATGCCAAAATAATCTTTTGGCATTGGTGTTGTGTAAGATTTTGTTTTTGGATTCAGATAACGGGATGTAATGCTCTGATTTGACCCCGAACTTGTTTTAAAATCTGCCTTGTAGTCAGCTTTAGGAGTAGCAACGAAAAAGTTAAAATCCTTTGTTTCCGGTACAGGTTTATCATCTTGCTGAATAAGGTTTTTTATTGTGTACTGCTTGAAGAAATTCTTTACGGCGGTACTTATTCCATGATGTAGGGCAGATATGTCCTTGAATCTTGCTTCTTTTTTGGCAGGATGGATGTTAAAGTCAACAAGAGATGGATCTATTGTAACAAAAAGGCATGCTACCGGATGCAGTCCGTTGGGAAAATATCCCTGGCATCCATATTCTATGGCCTGCATCAATGCAAATTCTGTAATTTTTCTTCCGTTGACATAAATGTGAATGTCTTTGCGCGTTGGCCGCGTAACTGAGGGCTCTCCAATAATAAGTGTAAAAGACCAGTTGTCTTTTTTATCATTTGAACGTTCTTTTATTTCATAGAAAAGACGTTCGTCTTCATAAGTCAGATAACAAGATGCAAATCGTTCTGTAAGGGATTGTCCGGCAGGTAAGTTGAGTTTTTCCTGTCCGTCAATTTTAAGTGTAAAGGCAATATCTGGGCGTGGCAGTGCTTTTTCTGAAAATGTAGTCCTGCATAAGGTTGCTTCGCTGGCAGGACGTTTTAGGAATACTCTTCGTGCCGGAAAGTTTTCAAACAGTCCTGCGGTCTGTACTATTGTTCCCTGCGTTACTGCAACAGGTGTAAGTACGTGGTCTTCGGTAATGGATGCATTCATTTTCCAGCCACCACTGACTATTTGAAGTCGGCTCACTGCTGCCATTGATGCCAGTGCTTCTCCTCGGAATCCTAGAGTAGTCAGGCTCAAAAGGTCTGCTTCTGTAGATATTTTACTTGTTGCATGAGGTCTGGCACAGGCTTGAAGGTCTTCTTTAGACATGCCGCATCCGTTGTCTACAATGCGAATCTTTTCTATGCCGCCGCCTTCTATTTCTACCTGAATGCGATTTGCTCCACTGTCTACGGCATTGTCCATTAACTCTCGGACAATTGCATTCGGTCTGTCAATTACTTCTCCTGCAGCAATTTTTCTTGCTACATCTGCGCTAAGCTGTCGTACTGCCATACTATGCGTTTCTAGTTCCGTTCAATTCTGATGTACCGTTAAACAGATCCAGTACAGGCCCTGTTTCTGCTTTACTTTCTTTTGCTTTTGTTCCTTTTTTAGGTGTTGGCTGTTCTGTAAGCAAATCTGCAGGGGAACTCATCAATATCTGAACCTTTCCTTCAATGGCATCAAGTTCTTTTTCCATCTGCTTTGCAAGTTTTATGCCTTCCTCAAAGTCTTTTAGGGCATCTTCAAGCGTAATGTCTGTTTTCTTTATGTCTTCCGAAAGTTTTTCAAGTTTTTCAAGATTTTCTTCAAAATTCTTCATGTATTCCTCTCTTTTGGGTTTATTTAGCTTTTTATATCTGTAACGGTTGCTGAGAACATTCCTTGTGATGGCTTTATGCAGACCGTTTTTCCGATAGAAAGCTCTTTTGCATTTCGAATTACTTCGCCTGTCTGTGCGTCCGTAACCATTGAATATCCTCTGTCAAATATAGTCTGAGGATTGCAGTTTTCGAGGGTTTGTATGCAAGCTTGCAGTATTCTCCTTTTTTCCTTAAGTAGCTCTGTCATATTCTGTTCCAGAAGCTTTTGGGCGTTATCAAACCGCATAAGATAAGGCTGCTCTATGCTTCGGAATTGAAGTTCCATGCTTTCGGGAGTAAAAGTTTTAAGCATGAGCCTAAGGTTATTTATCCTTGCCTGCATGTCATCATATAAATCTTGTCTTATGCTTATGAGTGTATCGTTAATGTCTTGCTTTAAAGGAATTGCAAGTTCTGCCGCTGCACTAGGAGTCGGTGCTCTGACATCAGCTGCAAAATCGCTCAAGGCCCAGTCTATTTCGTGTCCTACAGCTGAGATTACCGGTATGTCAGATTCCGCTATGGCACGCACTACGCCTTCATCGCTGAAAGGCAGTAAATCTTCCAGAGAACCTCCGCCGCGACCTACAATTAAGACATCGCACATGGCATATTTGTTGGCTATTTTTATCATTTTTGTAATGCTTTGGGCTGCATCTTCTCCCTGTACTAAAGCTGGGAATATCGTTATGTTTACCTTGTCATTGCGTCTTTTGGATATTTGCAGAATGTCACGGAGGGCAGCCCCTGTCGGGCTTGTGATTATGCCCACAGTTTTTGGCAAATAAGGAATTCTTTTTTTGCGTTCCTGATCAAAAAGACCTTCTGCAGCCAATCTTTTCTTGCGCTCTTCTATCATTTCCATGATGTCACCAGTGCCGGCTTTTGACATGGAATTTATGATGATCTGGTAATTGCCGCGAGGTGCGTAAACGCTTATTGCTCCTGTTACCTGTACAAGCATTCCGTCTTTTGGCACAAATGATAGGGCAGCGGCTCTGCCCCGGAACATGACGGCACTTATCTGGGCATCATTGTCTTTGAGTACAAAGTACATGTGTCCGGTGTTATTCGGGCGGAAGTTTGATATTTCGCCCTTCAGCTGTACGGAAGGAAAGGTTCCCTCCAGCATTGTTTTTATTAAGCCTGTTAGTTGAGAAACTGTATATACGTTGTCATCTTTTATGGTATTGTTGTCTATGAAATCTGCCATTGTCCTGAATAAATTTTATGATATAAGATAACCTCCTTTTTTTCAACATTGCAATGTAAGATTTTT
>CAMVHR010000097.1 GCA_947167345.1 uncultured Treponema sp. | reverse complement strand
ATCAAATTATTGTAATAGATAAAATCCGTCTTGAAGAAAAAATTTCAAAACTTCCAAGAAATCTTCTTTCAAAAATAGAAGAAGAAATAGATTACGTAACAAAAGAATAATCACATAACAAAGGTCGTAGCCGACAGCGGGTCAAGCCCGCTGCGGTACAACCAGTTGTTATGCTGACACCCGCACTGGGGTGCTTTATGAAGGAAAAAAATGAAAAAAGAATTTATTATTTTATTTTTTATATCATTTACACTTTTGAGTTGCCAAAAAAAGCAAAATGAAAATAAAACAATTTTAACTAATGAACAGAAAAGTATTAATGAAAATGTTGTAGAAAGTAATGAAACTCAATCAGAAAAAGGTCTTTCTGATAAATGGATTATAGATTTATCAATTTACAATGACGTACCAGAAGATAGTTTTATCTCATATATTTCACTGCATTTAAATAAAGAGAATTATTCATTGGGATATCACTTTCAAGGAGGTCCATTTGCACATGGAAAATATACAATCGAGGATAATAAAGTATTTCTTAATTATCCAGATGATATAAGAGAAGAAAGTGATACATATACGTATTTATTAAATAAAATATTTCCAGACAAAGAAAATCAAGTTCTTACATATGATTCAAATTATAAATCCTTAGCATATTCTGGTTGTTTGAGAAATAAAAACTCTATATTTGCTGATATGAATAATCCAAGTCCTGTAAATGAAGAATATGATTTTGAAGGAATAAAAGTAATTAAATTAGAAACATATAATGCATATTCAAAAGAAACAATGAAATTACGAGTATATCCTTTCACAACTGCAGAAATTGGTAAGTTTTCATATGAAATAGTTGAAAATTATAGAATAAAAAATGAATACAATGTGTGTGAGGATAAAGATTCTTTAGTTCCTTATTTATTGGCTGGGAAAATCTGTAAGGTAGATTTAAAAACTGTAAATGAAGATGAAATTGATGGAATAAAAGCTCCATGGTATAGAATTGGAATTTGGGGAGGTCCAGAAGACCGAGGTCATTATTTCTGGATTTGGGGTGCTTATTTAGAAAAATGGCCAGATGAAGAAAACAGAAAAGAAGTAGATGATTTATTTGTAAAAGAAGCTTTGATATTAAATGTTGTCAAAAAAGTTGAAAACTAAATAAAAGCATAACAAAGGTTCGTAGCCGACAGCGGGTCAAGCCCGCTGCGGTACAACCAGTTGTTATGCTCACAGCCCACTGGGCTGGTGAAAAAGGAAGTAAAAATGAAATCGGTAAGAAAAAAAGCATTAATTGCAAGCATTATAGAGTTTTTCGTTTTTTCGTTTGTCGGCTTTTCACTGGTGCTCATGCTGTTTCATGCTGGAATTTTGGCATTTCCTGTAATTGCATTCATGTGGACTTTCTGGGGATTCAATGTACTGACATTTTTTATCGGAATCAAAATAAAATTGCGGTACAGGCTTTCTTTTGCGGTCCTGAACTTTCTTGTGATATCTCTCCTCATTGCTTTTCTAATAAATTCAGCTGAAAGTACAAGAAACAACACGGTTCAAATCGTTTCCATAGCAGTTTCCATTGTTGTCGCGCTTTTGTATTTGCTTGTATCAATACTTTTTGTAAAGCACTATTGGAATCCGGCGAAAAATGAAGTTTTACGTCTTTTTGGGAAAAATTCCCCTGAGCCGACACTTGATGACTGCAAGACAAAATATCCCTTATTGCTTGTTCACGGAACAGGATTCAGGGACAGAAAACTTTTCAATTATTGGGGGCTTATCCCTGAGATTCTTAAAGAGCATGGTTCCGCCATATTCTACAGTAAGCATGACACCTGGGCGAATATTGAAGATGCGGCAAACCAAATTGTGATTGCTCTGAAAGAGGCTCTTGAAAAAACAGGCTCTGAAAAAGTTAATGTAATAGCCCATTCTAAAGGCGGAATAGATGTACGGTATGCAATAGCAAAACTTGGAGTTTCAGATAAAATAGCTTCTCTTACGATGATAAGCTCTCCAAATCATGGTTTAAAAACGATGGATTCGCTCTACTCAATTTTTGGGAAAGGATTTTTTAAATTCTGTGCTTTTTTCGTAAATATCTGGTTTAGGATTCTTGGAGACAAAAAGCCAGATTTCTTTGAGACAAGCCAGCAGTTCAGGGCTTCTTTTATGGAAAATTTCAATAAGGAAATTATTGACTCCCCTGCCATTATGTATCAGTCATTTGCTGGAAAAATGAAAAACCCGTTCAGTGATATTTTTATGTGGTTCTTGAATCTTATAATCAGCTTTTCTGACGGAGCGAACGATGGGCTTGTATCGGTGGACTCTGCGAAATGGGGAAAATTCCGTGGTACAATTGAAGGCCGGGGGTTTTTCGGGATTTCTCATCCGCATGAAGTTGACGGTTATCGCACAAATCCTAGATTAAAAGAAAGTGAAAGTCTTCCAAGTGGTTCAAAAACTATTAGAGATTTTTATATAAGTTTAGTTCGTGAATTAAAAGACACGGGATTTTAATAAATAAAGCATAACAAAGCTTCAAAGCGGATGGCGCGGTCAAGCCACGCCACCGTTTAAGCAATTGTTATGTGGACGCCCGCACTGGGGCGCTTTTGTGGAAGAAAAAATGGATGATGTATTTAATTTTAAATTGCATATAAAAGAAATAATCACCCCAATAATGAAAAACTTAGGGTTTAAAAAAACTAATTTAAATTTTACAAGAACAAACGGAAGATATCTAGAAAAGATAATGCTTCAAAAAAGTCAGTTTAATATAGCTGCTTCAGAAAAAACTCTTTTTGTAAATTACTATATATACTTACAAGATGAGCAATCATATTGGCTCTCTTTCAATCGATTAGAAAATAAAATGAAATATGCATTTTTTGACAGCTGGAGTTTTTTCGATGAAGACGACCTAATCAAAATGCTTACTTTCTTAGGAAAACTTTTATATAACTATACCAATACTTTTTATGAAGCAATGGAAAAATATCTGGATACATTTCCTGAAATTTCAAGAGATATAAAACGCTCAAACAATATAGAAAAAAAGTGTTCAGAAATATTTAACGATATTCAGCAAAAAATCCCCGAAGAAGAAGTTTTAATATTTAATCTTGAAAAAGAAAAAGTATTACCTCCTAAAATTCAGTATTGTGCTTGCACAGATATGTTAATAAATAAATATAATCATGTTAGCTTTCCCATTGAAATATTAAATCAAGGAAAAGAACTAAATGGTTTAAAAATCATTTTTTCTGGAGAAGCAATAAAAAAAGACTTTATAAATATAGAAAAAATAGTCTGTTTTAATTATTCTAATAAAATCTTGTTTGAAGTAGAAGAAAATAAGATCAACGAAAATGAAGCAGATAAATATTTAATATTTTCATTTGATGATTTAAAAATGAATCCAGGATATGACGAAAGTAAACTTTCAGAACTTGCTAAGAAAGATTTTTTTGCACCTCAAAGAGCAGACAAATATCATAAATTCGATGAAATTACATTTCATATTTATTATAAAATAAATAAACCAGAAGGTAAATTTCAAATTTCTGTTTGCCCGAATGAGAATTTTGAGGAAGGTCAAAAAGGAAGTATAATAGAAATACGAGAAAATGAACCTACATATGAAGAGGTTCTTGAGAAATATGAAAAAATCACATAACAAAGGTTCGTAGCCGACAGCGGGTCGAGCCCGCTGCGGTACAACCAGTTGTTATGTGGACGCCCGCACTGGGGCGCTAGGTTTAAAGAAGGGAAGAAAGTTTACTGTATTTTTTTAAAGGGAGCTGGAGTAACGAAAATGAGTTTTAAGAAAAAAAACAACATATTTCTCGCAGTCCTATATATTGGCATTTCTTTTGCAGCTTCTATGGCAACAACTTTTGCAATATTGTGGCCTTATTATCATGGTATTTCTTCTGGAAACAGAGGTGTTGATTTATATATTTTTATATGCGGAAGTATTCTTGTTTTTCAAACAATTGTTGGAACACTGCGGTTTATTTTTGCAAAAGATCCTGGAATAGACGTTGCTTATTTAATTTATATCTGGATTATTTATATAACTGTATGTGGGACAGGAATTTTACTTGCAAAATTAGGTGTTCCAATTCCAGAAAAAGAAAAAACGCTTTATGTGATGATAGGAATTTCAATAGTCCTTGGTGTTGTCGGATATATAGGCATTGGATTGATTCAGAATAAACAAAATGATAAGCACTTCGATAAATTAAAAACAGAAATAAAAGAACGTAAGTCCAAAGATACAACAATATATTAGATTTATGGAATATTTTTTCAGCAAGTCAAGCTTGCTGAAAAAATTAATTGACGTATAGATTGGTATCATATACAATACTATTAATGAAACATCTTGTAGTAATTGATACAAATGTCGTTCTGTCAGCTTTGCAAAGCAAAAACGAAAAATCATTTGGATTGATTTCAAAAATTGGCAGTGGTTTATTTGACTTTGCAATTTCAGTTCCTCTTGTTCTGGAATATAAGGCTATCTTGAAAAACCTCCTAGACAGAAATATTTTTTCGGACTCCGACATTGAAGATTTTATTGACTACATTTGTAGTGTCGGAATTAAAACGAAAATTTTTTATCTTTGGAGACCTTATTTGCGAGATCCGTTTGATGACCATGTTCTTGAGCTTGCAATAAATGCAGGAGCAGAAACAATTGTTACATTCAACAAAAAAGATTTCCTTGACGTCGAATCTTTAGGAATAAAGATTAAGACTCCAAAAGAATTTTTGGAAGAAATGGAGGTGGAAAAATGATTACATTAAGTTTAAGGCTACCAGATTCTTACCATACAATGGTAAAAGAAATAACCGCAAAAGATAACATCTCAATAAACCAGTTCATTATATCCGCTGTTGCAGAGAAAATTTCAGCTTTAGAGACTCAAAATTATCTGGAAGAAAGAGCAGAAAGAGGTTCACGAACTAAATTTATGGCAGTTTTATCAAAAGTGCCCGATACAGAACCTGCTGACTACGACAGATAATCACATAACAAGAAGTTCAAAGCCGACACAGGCTCAAGGCCTGTGCGGTTTAACTCATTGTTATGTGGACGCCCGCACTGGGGCGCTGACTGAGAATATGAAAGTATATAATTACAAGTAAATAAAAAGTATTGAAAAAGAAGGAATACTTTTTTCAGATGGATTCAAGATTATTTTTCAAGATTGCATAAATGGTTTTGAAAAACATTACAATTCTTTTAAAGATACATTTACTTGTATAGCAGAAAGAAATATTCTAGCTCGACCGCCATATTTTCAGTTTTATTTAGACAATATGAATGTGAAAATAGTATTTGATTGTAAAGGATTATTTTCGAAGGAAAAGAATATTAAACTTTTTCAATATTTCCAATTCGAAATTAAAAACCTTGGATATAAAACATTCGATCTAACGTGATAATAAGGAATATTTTTTCAGCAAGTCAAGCTTGCTGAAAAAATGAATTAAAGTTTTAAGATATGAAGAAGAAGCGATTAAATAAGCAAAAAGAAGTTTCTGAAACAGGAGAAATACTCCGATTCATAAATTATATATTTATTATAATTGCAGCGATATTTATGTTTCTTCTCAAAATCGATACTGTCGCTTTTCTTTTTATAATAATATGTTTAATAAACATTTTTTTCATTAATTTATATACGAAAGAAATAAAGCTAAAGAGAAATAATAAAATTACATTAAAACAAAACAAGCATTGGTTTATTGTATATCAAATTGGTTTGGTAATTGGTATAATAATTTTAATTCTATTTGAATTGAAATTATTAAATAAATAAAAATCACATAACATAGGTTCGTAGCCGACAGCGGGTCAAAGCCCGCTGCGGTACAACCAGTTGTTATGACGACAGGCACACTGGCCTGCCTTTTTTAGGAAGGAATAAATGGTATTGAAAGAAATAACTTCAGAACAAGATAGAA
>CAMVHR010000096.1 GCA_947167345.1 uncultured Treponema sp. | reverse complement strand
CGCCCTGCTCCGCGACGTAATCGTCTTTGTTCCTTCTTCAATTATTCTGGCTCTTGTAAGTCACAACATCGTCACCATGCTCTGGGCCTCGCTGATAAGTGATGTAATATCATTCGTTTTTGCAGTAATTTTTATCATGCGGAAACAAGAAAAATTACACAAGAACTCTCTATAAATATTAAGGAAAAAACATCATGATAATGAATGGAAAAAATTATTCAGAAGAAATAAAAAAACTTCTTATTCAGAATTCAAGAAGCATTGATGAACGCTTTTTTGAGAATAACAGTTTTTCACTTGTTTCTCTCCGAAGAAGAAATAAAGCTACTTGAAAAACTGATTTCTGCTGCAAGAGGTAATGGATTTGAGACTTTAAAAGTATGTGTCCAAAATCTCTCAGAACATGAAAAATATGTTTGTAAAAGAAAAGGTTTTAGGGAAGAATCTTCTTCTGATACACAGACTGTACTTTGCAAGCATATCTAAAATCAGTGGATGGAGAAATCCTCTCCTCAGAAGTGATTGATAACGGCAGGAACATTATCAAAGAATTTTCTCACATCAACTGGGCCACAATCGTTCTGGGAATTGTTATTACAGGACTTGAAGTGGGCTTCATCTTTGCCTACAAAGCCGGCTGGAAAGTCAGTACACTGGCAACAGTTTCAAACGCGCTTCTTGCAGTCATTCTGATTTTTGTAGGTCCTATCGGGTTTCATGAATCAATCACTTGGAGCAAGGTTTTGGGAGTTGTAATCTGCCTTGTGGGATTGTTTTTTATTAATAAGAAATAGGAGCACACTCATAACAAGAAAGCTGGTGAATGAGTCACAAGAATCCTTTGAGTTTGACGACCCTCCAATTTGATTGTCATCAAACTCAATATTTTGAATTTACTGCGCTTTCACCGCTACAAGTTCTATATAACCGCGTTCTCCACGTGGTTCAAGCTGAATTCGTGGATTTTCTTTATCCCATTTGTAGCCTACAACAGAAGGATCATATTTCTTTTCAGATTCCCAGATAGCAGTAATAGCCTCTTCAAAATCTTCTTCTGCAAAAGGTTCGCCCTGGAACATAAGATAGTCACATTCCGGTAAATCAATTACATCAAAACCTTCCGGAATAATTCCTTTGTAGTCTGGTGCAACTTCAACACCCTGAACATATTCACTTTTTCCATCACGCAATTTTTCAGGAAGCCACAGACAAACAGGTTCTCCACACAGGCTATCCATTGAAGTTAGAAGTCCCCATAAGTCACAGCCTACTTCTTCGCAATACGCAAAATATTCAGCTGCTTTTTCACCACGTTTGATTATTACTTTTCTTGCAGGCTTTTTTATAACCTGAATAAAAACATTTCTTGTTTCCATTTCGTTCTCCTTGCAGGCATTAAACTGCCTATTTTGGAATTTGACACCTGTCGGAATAAAGTACGGAACCGGAATAGGATGTGTTGAATATGTCCCCGGGTTACAGCCAAACTCTCGGTAAAAGGCACGCTGAAAGCCGTCTACGCTTTCAAAACCAGAATCCAACGCAACTTCAATTACCTTTGCATCAGATTCCTTTAGACGACGAGCCGCACCTGTAAGCTTAAGCCGTCTGACATAATCGCTCACGGACATTCCAGTCAGTTCCTAAAAAATCCTGTAGCAGTACCAGGGCGAATAACACGCAGTATTTGCCAGATCTGAAAGGTTAATTTCTTCCGTCTGGTGTGCTGCAATGTAATCCTGCATTTTCTGAACTGCTTTTATTTTTGGTGTCATTTCGTCTAACATGGCTTTAGTATAAAACCAGAAAACAAATCTAACTCGACTTTTTTTGCTAAAAAATCACTCTACTTTTCCGCGGGGAATCAACAGAATCATTACAATTAAAACCACAGGAAAAATGGTTCCTGCAAGGAGACCTGCTTTAAGGTTGTCGCTGAAGATTTGAGAAATATTGCCGACAAGGGCAGGACCGGCAGCGCCACCTAAATCTCCAGACATGGCCAGCATGGCAAAAAGTGCGGTTCCACCTTTGGGGATTCTTGGGGAGCAGATGCTTATTGTTCCCGGCCACATAATTCCAACAGAAAATCCGCAGAGGATACAGCCTAAAAGTCCGAGCCATGGAAGTGAAGAAAGAGAAGCCAGTAGATAGCTTGCAACGCATAAAAGTCCTGAAAAAATCATAAAACGCGTAAGACTTATTTTTGGACCAAACTTGCCAAAAAAGGCGCGGCTTATTCCCATTGTAACGGCAAACATACAAGGGCCTGCAAGGTCTCCAATATTTTTGGAAAGTCCCAGCGCCGATTCTGCAAAAGCCGAAGCCCACTGTGCCATAGAAAGCTCCGAGGCTCCCGCGCAAACCATAAGAATTATTGCAATCCAAAAAAGCGGAAGCTTGAACAAAGCCAAAAGGCCCATCCCCTTTTCGCCACCATTTGGCTGCTCAATCGGGCAGGTTGCAAAATTATAGATATTAAAAAGCGGCACCACAGCCCAGATGCAGGCAAGAATTTTCCAGTTGCCCATTCCAAAGAACTTAAAAAAGAGCGTAGAAATTATAATCACTCCCACAGAGCCCCAGCAGTAAAACGAATGCAAAAGGCTCATTACCGCTTCTTTATGATCAAAGGGACAGGCTTCGACAATCGGGCTGCCAAGCACTTCTACAAGTCCGCTTCCAATTGCGTAAACAACAACACTTATGATAATACCGGCAAAGGGGTCAGAAAAAAGTTCTGGCAAAAAGGCAAGCAGAACAAGACCCGCAGCAGAACACAGGCAGGAAGTCACAATACATTTTCTATAACCAATTTTATCCACAACCTGAGCGCAGATAATATCGACAATCAGCTGAGTTATAAAAAATACGGCCGGAATAAGCGCGATTTTGCCCAGCAGCACCTCATAATTTTTGTTAAACATCAAAAACAAAAGCGGCGTAAAGTTTGCCGTAATTGCCTGAGTTATAAAGCCCATGTAGCAGGCAATCAGCGTCTTGTTATATTTCTTTGTGCTTTGTTCCATAAAAATCTCCTTTGCTTTTATACAATATCACAATTCAGCTTGCAAAATAATAGACAAAATCATCTATTTATTGCATAAAATCACAATAATCAACGACTTTAAATGCTTTTTCCGCAAAAATATGATATAATTTCATAAGAAATGAAAATCAATGACGGATACTCCAAAATAATAACAGATGAAACGCGCAGAGAACTCGCTGTGCATGGAAATGCAGAATACCCATTTAAATATTATCTCGAAGACATCTGGGATTTTGACCTGCATTGCATAGACTGGCACTGGCATTCGGAACTGGAGTTTATCATTGTAGAAAAGGGGCTTGCTGAATGTTTTATCGGAAGTGAAAAATTCGAGCTTTCGGCAGGCATGGGCATTTTCATAAACACAAAAGTGCTTCACCGCTTTGAGGCAATACAAAGCACGGTAATTCCGAATATAGTTTTTTCTACAGACCTGCTTGCAGGGACAGACTCTTTAATTTATAAGAAATATGTTCTTCCGGTTTTAGATTCTGGCATTGAATGTCTTGTTCTGAATCCTGAAAACTTAATGCACAAAGAAATTCTTTGCATGCTAAAAGAAATCTTTGCCGCTCAGGACAAAGAGAATGAAAGTGTTTCAAATGAATGCAAATGCACTGAGCTTCTTACCGCGCAAAAACTCATGAAACTCTGGGGTATTCTTTTTGAGGCATTTAATACCTTGTCCCGGAATGACAAAAACTTTCCCGCTTCCGGCAATAAAAAATCTGCCAGGTCGAAGCTCCAGCTTCAGATGATGATTCAGTTCATTAACCAGAACTACATGAATCAAATATCGTTAGAAGATATTGCAAACTCTGGCGGAATGAGCAGGAACAACGCCCTTTTGGTTTTCAGGAACAAGTTGCATACAAGCCCCATGCAATATCTTAACAATTTTCGTCTCTGCCGCGCGGCAAAAATGCTTTGCGAAACAGAAAAGAAAATCGCCGCAATCGCACTTGACTCAGGCTTTGAAAGCCCCAGTTATTTTTGCCGCCAATTCAAAATCCTGTTTCAAATGACTCCCAAAGAATATAGGGATAGATAACATTCCTTAAAAACTTGCACGGACAATCCAGCTTTTCTGTGCGGTATTAAAAATCTTATCATTAGGATTCAGCTCACCTATTAACAGTGGAGAAGCCGGGTTATGCGCCTTCATGTTCTGGCGGACAAGTTCCTCATTCGCATTTGCATAGCAATAGCGGCACAGATGCCCACAGGAATTGTAGGCACCGATATCTCCGTTTAAGAAACAGGCACATTCTTTTCTTGCAGAATTCTTTTTGGGAACTTTAAGTTTTTTACCAATGGCATTTTCGAGGACTGCAACAGTCTGACAGCCGGAGCAATCCGCACCAAACTGTTCCAAATCTTTTCCTTCTGCGCATGGGCGCAGCGTCATTCCATATTTAGCGGCAATTTCAACAAATGCTTTTCCAAGAGTCAGACGTTCCGCTTGCATCACCTCGCGGGCTTCTGGAAAATTATGCTTCACTTTTGGATACAAATCTATAAAGCTGATTACAACCGTTTTCGTCGCACCGCAAAGCCTTCGCGCAATATTCTCAAATGCCTTTAGATGATATGGAATCGTATACTTTTCGGAAATAAAAATCGGATCATACCGCCAGCCGACTTTTTCAGAACCAAGCCGTTTTCCAAGTTCAATAATACCTTCTGCAACAGCAGCCTTTTCCGGCACGTTGGGCTCAATTTCTTTTCCATACGGTGTAAGCGAAACATACCACCACTGATTATATTTTGAAAACTCATTCCAGAGTTCCTGATTTTTCAAAACCGGCAGGGGATTTTTAGTACAGAAAGTAATTAAATCAACAATCTGAGGATTCAGTTCATAACGCGAAACAGACGAAGGATAAAATGGATTCCTTACCATCACATACCTTTCTTTTAGCCGGTTCAAAAGCCACTGAGAATAAAATGCCGGAATATCAGTTCGCTGTCCTGTCTGGATTATCATTTTTGACCAAGCACCTTTTTATAGATTTCTAAATCTTTGTTTCCAAAGACGTTGAAAATCACTTTCTTTACGCTGGAATACGTATTTTCCGCGAGCCATTTTTCTACCGACTCTACTGCAATCTGGGCAGCAAGCTCTGCCGGGAATCTGAAAACTCCTGTCGAAATACAGCAGAAGGCAAGCGACTCAAGCTGATTTTCAGCGGCAGTTTCAAGACAGTTTTTATAGCAGGAAGCAAGAAGGAGTTTTTCTCTCTCCCCTACCCTTGTGTAAATAATGGGCCCGACAGTGTGAAGCACATAACGACTTGGAAGATTAAAGGCCGGCGTTATTTTGCAAAGCCCGGTTCCTTCCTCGTGTCCCTGCTTTTTCATGAGTTTGTTACAGGCAAGTCGGAGCTGAATGCCCGCAAAGGTGTGAATGCAGTTATCGATACAGGCATGAAGAGGAGCAAAGCAGCCCAGAAGCTGAGAATTAGCAGCATTTACAATCGCATCAACTTTGAGTGTCGTGATATCACCCTGCCAGAGATAAAGCTGCCCGCGGTGGTTGAGTTTATCGAAACCACCTGCTTTACGTACTGGCTTTAAATCCGCAATATCCGTAATCCCCCGCTCTTTATTAACCTGCTGCAGGTACTCATCCTGTATTCTCAAAAAGTATTCGCTAATGGAATATGGACCACGAATATTCATCAAAGCCCGGAGTATATCGCGCTGACTTTTTTCATCATCAGGAATCACAAAGCCGCCTTCATTTCCGGGCACAAGACCCAGCTTAAAGCCTGCACTACCCTTATCTTCTTTGAGGAGTTCTGTTATCAAATATAATCTGCGCTCTTCCTGTGTCATAAGCTTTTTAAAACCTCGTAGATATCTTTATTTACGCAAATACTCTGTTTTTCAATCTCGTCAGGGATCTCTGCCTCACCCTTGTTTATGCAGATGTAGGTCGCCTTAGGATTTGCATAGGTCATCTTCCAGAAAGGATATTTGATGATTCCCGGAGTATTAC
>CAMVHR010000095.1 GCA_947167345.1 uncultured Treponema sp. | reverse complement strand
AATCTTGAAGATTTGAGTGATGAGTGCTGTTCCATGATGCATTCTCTTTGTAAGTTCAAAAAAGGAACTGAGGCAGCTTCCCTAGAAAATCAGACAAAAGAATTAATTGAATATTTTAATCAGGTACATATTTTTTACGAACAGACCTGTACTTATATTGCTCTTGGTCTTTCTGAAATTGATAAGGTTCTTTTGTCTGATGTAGAAGACAAAATCGATAAGAGTAAAAAGGAACTAAAAAAAGCCAGCCGAAAACGAATTGAAAACGGCAGCAATGTAAAGGCTGAACTTAATTATATGGATTTAGTCCGTAAGATTGAAAAAGCAGGCGACTGCATTTTTGGCGTGATTCAGGCTATTCAACCTAATCTTGAAGACTCTGTTCTAGCTGATGGTTCTGAAAAAAATCTGATTAGCGCACAGAATGTAATCATCAATACTAAAAGCAGAAAGGCTTTTGTATCAGGCAAAGAGGTTCAGCTTGCAGTAAAGGAATATGAACTGCTTGCCCTTCTTATGAAAAATAAGGGGCAGGTTCTTACCCGTGAGCAGCTTCTGGAATCTGTATGGAATTATGATAAGAAAATTGAAAGCCGCACCCTCGATGTTCACATCGGCCTTTTGCGTCAAAAACTCAATAATCAGAAGCTGATTGAAACTGTACGCGGAGTGGGGTATAGAATTCCTTAAGAAGGCAATTATATTTACTTTCTGTTTATAAAATACAATCCCACAAGGCAGATTGCAACGCCAAGTACTTTGCTCCAAGTGATTGATTCATGATAGCCGATAAGCCCCACAAAAATCAGAATGACTGCCAGCGCCGCGTTTGAAACTGTCGCCAGCGTACTGACTTTCCAGCCAGCCTTGTAAGCAAAGATGAAGCCCTCTTCAAGTCCCGTAATTACAATTCCAAGAATGATTGTGGCCCAGTTTGTGTGGGAAAACTCTTTGAGAATGTTCCCGCCTTTTGTGGTGACAAAGAAAGCAACTGCCGAAAAAAGCGTCGCCACAGCATAGGTGATTGTCATGCTGGCATAGGTGTTCATCTGCACGGGGATTCCCTTTGCGCAAATCTGATAAAGCGTGTTTGCAAACACAAAAAATCCCGGCACATTCCTACCCGGTGGTAGACAGGAATATTATAGCGGAATAGTAGCCTTGCTCAACTCTTACCCAAATCCCGCCCCGTCCTTTTTCATATCAGGCCTTTTCAAAGTCTGGCTTCCATGCGGCAAATTGAAGGAGTTGCTCGTCAGTGCGGTGGTAGTAACGCTCGCCTTTGTCTTTCCCAGCTGACGGTAACCTTGAAGCCAGTTTCCGGCAGGCTGATGGATGTAGAGCAGGTCAACATAATCTACTCCAAGACGTTCAAGAGTTTCGTCTACAGCGTTCGGGTTTTCGTATTCCGACGGCCAGAGCTTTGTAGAAAGAAAAACTTCCTTGCGGTCAATTCCGCTTTCTTTGATTCCCCGTCCAACAGCGCGCTCGTTTACATAAGCATTTGCTGTATCGATAAGACGGTAGCCCATCTTAAGAGCCTCGCGGGTGCTTTTCTGTGCATCTTTAGGTGAGAGCAAAAGTTCCAAGTCCTATTACAGGGCATTCGATTCCGTTGTTTAATTTGATTGTCTGCATATTGAGCCTCCTACTGTTCCCTGTGTACAAAAATCTGGTCGCGCTGGGTAATCCACCATCTTCCGTCGATTTTTTCGTAGGTGTCTTCGTAGCGGATATACATTTTGGCGGGATTTTCATCGCCCAAAAGAGCTGTCAGGTAGACAACGCCCTTCGCATGACTTTCGTCAATGAAGTCCAAAACTTGCTGGCCCGTTTGATGGAAGGAGATTTTTGCAGCCCCGCCTTTCTTGTAGATTTTAATCATCTTTTCGACACCATTGATTTCATTCACGTTCTCGCCCATGATGATTCTGAGGCGAAGGTTTTTGGAGAAAATATTGCGATAGTAGTCCTGATTTCCCTTGTCGCTTTCAACTGCATAGCGGTCAACCAGTTCCCTCAATTCCATGCGGTCAATAAGCTGTTCCTGCTTCATTTGAACTTCCTTTTTGCTTGTTTTGGCGGAAATTGTCGTCGCCACGACTGCCAGAGTGAGTATAAGTGCGATTAGTTTTTTCATTCGTAAAGCTCCCTTGTCTTTTCTTGCGGTCAGTCTATCATAGGCTTGGTTAAACTCAATGGGCAGATTTTGGCGATATGCGGGATAAGCGACAGATTTTGGAAAAGTGCCTAATAATGTGCGTATAGCGTATATGAATAAATTGGGCGTTCCCGCCACAAGTGGCGGTCGGGCTTTCCGCACTTTCGCTATCGCTCCATACCGCTTGCGCGGTACGCCTTCGGCGGTGCTCCAATCCCTAACGCAAAAAGATGCCTGACAAATTAAAAAATCCCCTGTCGGAGCTGGCTTTGCAGACGGCAAGTCTTTTTCCGAAAATTTTAAGGCAGGTGCCATAAAATTCTCAGTGAGTTTTGGTCAAAAAGTCACTGACTTTTAAAAAATTCTCAGTGAGAATTTTAGCTTTTACCTTAGGAAATATTTTTCTCGCTTTTCTCCCGATTTCGTGAGATTTTATTGAAAATTTAAGAGAAACATAGTATAATTTCCTTGTTGGAGAATCAGAATGGCGGAAGTACCTGTAAAAGACAAAATTGAATACACCGTTGCTATTGTAAATGATTTTGCAAAAAAATATTCGCTTTCCACAACACAGGCATTCAACTACCTTGACCGCTTTAATGCCATTACGCTTTTGGAACAGCACTACAATATAGCCCACACCCTTGCATATTCGGAAATGGTAGATACATTAGCTTCTTATTGCAAAGACCATGGAGGAAATGTCTGATGTTTTTGTATCATGGTTCAAATGTAGAAATAAAAGAAATCGATTTGACTCTTTCCAAACCTAACAAAGATTTTGGACGAGGATTTTATCTTTCAAATAATTACGAACAGGCCTATGAAATGGCGACATTCAAGACAACATTTTTTAGAGGAAGTCCGCTTGTAACGAAATTTGAGTTCGATGAATCCCTCTTAAAAAACGGCAGCCTAAAAGTCCTTTCATTTTCCGAATACTCAAAAGAATGGGCTGATTTTGTTTTCAAAAATCGCAATCAGGAAAATCAGGATTTTACCCACGACTATGACATCGTAACAGGTCCCATAGCAAATGACAGGGTTGGTGCTCAAATCCGTCGCTTTGTTGAAGGCGATATTTCTTTTGATACTTTCCTTGAAAGGCTTAAATACATGAAAGGTATCACCTTTCAATATTTTTTCGGCACCCCAAAAGCGATTCAAACGCTTGTAAACAAAGGACTCTGCCATGAATGATGTTGAATATCAGATTGAATGTACCACACGCGACCTTGCGACATATCTTGTAAGGGATTTTTCTTTTACCGTGGAGCAAGCCTTGAGAGCCGTGTACAACTCAGAACTCTACCAGAAGCTCTGCGACCCAAAAACAGGACTTTACTTTCAAAGCCCTCTTTATGTGTATGACTATTTAAAGACCGAAATCAAAACAGGAAAACTACAATGAGTGCAAGTTACAAAAAACTCTGGAAAATTCTAATCGACCGCGACATGAACAAAAGCGACCTCATAAGACAGGCAAAGATTACAAGCAATATCGTAGCAAAAATGGGCAAAGGCGAAGATGTTTCTATGGAGAGCCTGCGGAAAATCTGCATTGCTTTGGGGTGCGAGATTGGGGATATAATGGAAGTAAATGCTGCTGATGGAGAGTGAAAAATGAGTGATATTTTTGATATTCACGAAATGAGTGAAGAAGACATAAAACACGAATATATCACAAAAGCTCTAGAATCTAAATGGGATGCAAAGAAAATCTCCATGGAGACAGAAATTTGGAAGGCTGTAAAAAAACGCAATCAAAATCTCCATATTTCGGCATCTCCTCTAAACAATTTTACAGACGGCAAAGTCAAAATCAAAGGAAACATTCCAAGCCGCGACAAAGGAAAACGATGTGACTACATTCTGTGGTACAACAAGGGAACACCGCTTGCAATCGTTGAAGCAAAAGACAATAATCATTCTTCATCGTACGGCTTACAGCAGGCTATCAGTTACGGTGTTTTGCTAGATGTTCCTTTTGTTTACACTTCAAATGGCTCAACTTTTTTTGAACACGATTTTACTACAGGCTTAGAAAAAGAAATTCCACTTTCAGATTTTCCTACCGCAGAAGAATTGATGGCCCGCTGGCGTGGAGTGGATGCGGAAAAAATCATGGAAGTGGAAAACCGCATGACCTATGCAATCGACGGCGAAAGTAAATGCTATGATGTTCCGCTTTGTTTTGAAGAAAAGCTTTTGAACACTCCATTCTATTCTGGCGCAGACTGTTATCCACCTCGTTATTATCAGCGTAATGCAGTAAACAGAACTCTTGAAGCAATTGCAAAACATCAGGCTCGTATTCTGATTGCAATGGCTACAGGAACTGGAAAAACTTATACAGCCTTTCAGATTGTCTGGCGATTGATTGAATCTGGAACTAAAAAGAAAGTTCTTTATCTTGCAGACAGAAATAATCTTGTGGACCAGTCTATACAGCAGGATTTTAAGCCTCTTGAAAAAGTGATTCATAAAATCAATTTTCAGAAAGAAGATAAATCTAAAATCTCTGCTTATCAGGTTTACTTTGCCCTTTACCAGCAGTTGGACAGCTCAAAACATAAAGATGAAAGCGAAGAAGAAACTGATGAAGAAATCTCTCTTGAAGTTTCTAAATACAAAGAATATTTTACTCCTGACTTCTTCGATTTGATTATTGTAGATGAGTGTCATCGCGGTTCTGCAAAAGCTGATTCTCGCTGGCGAAAAATTCTTGAATACTTTAATGGTGCAACACAGATTGGTATGACTGCGACTCCAAAGGAAACAAAATATGTTTCTAACATTGATTACTTCGGAGAGCCTGTTTATTCTTACAGTCTTAAGCAGGGAATTGAAGATGGATTCCTTGCTCCATTCAAAGTAATTAATGTTCATACAAATATTGATGACGGCTGGCGACCAAAAAAAGGTCAGAAAGATATTCATGGAAACGAAATTGAAGACCGAGAATATAATCTTTCTGATTATGATTACAACATCATTATTCAAGACCGTATAGATGAAGTTGCAGCTGAAATTACAAAGTACCTGAAAGAAACTGATCGTATGTCTAAGACGATTGTATTCTGTCCTACAGAAGATGCTGCAGACAGAATGCGGGTTGCCTTAAACAATTTAAATACTGACATGGTTTTGAAAGATAATCAGGGAAATGTAAAGGAACAGTATGTTGTCCGCATTACCGGAAGGGATAAATACGGAAAGGATAAGCTTGATTATTTTATTTCTGTTTCGCAACCATATCCTGTAATTGCAACGACTTCAAAACTGCTTTCTACAGGAAGTGACTGTAAAATGGTAAAACTGATTGTCATCGACGAGCTGATTAATTCAATGACAGAGTTTAAACAGATTATCGGTCGCGGCACTCGATTGCGATACAGTGAAGGAAAAACTCATTTTACAATTATGGACTTCCGCAGGGTGAGCCGTCTGTTTGCCGACCCAGAATGGGATGGGGAGATTGAGCAGGATGAAGAGTTCGGTTCGACTATGCTCACCGAACAGAGAATGTCTGATAAAGAAAACTCGGTCACTGAGCGTAGTCGAAGCGACAGTGATGATGAAGATGGACAAAAAACTGAAAAACGCACAATACAAATTATTGGAAAAGGTCAAATAAAAGTAGGTGTTCTTCAGCGTTTAGTTTCGATTTACGACACAGATGGAAAAATCTTGCGACAAGTTTCTATCGAGGACTACACAAAAGAAAGTATTCTTGGAACATACCAGACTTTGGAGAACTTTATTCAGACTTGGAACGGCGAGCAGAAAAAAGAAATCATACGCAACATGCTAAAAGAAAAAGGCATAGACCTTGAACTGATTAAAAAAGATCAGAACATGACCGATGTAGATGACTTTGATTTCATTTGCCATATAGCATTTAACCAAAAACCACTGACAAGACGAGAACGTGCAGAGAATGTGAAGAAGAGAGAGGTCTTTGGAAAATATGGGGATGCAGCTCGCGAAGTTATAAATGCGCTTTTGGATAAATATGCTGAACTAGGCATTTATGATATTGAATCAACAGAGATTCTAAAACAGAATCCATTTACTAAATATGGAAA
>CAMVHR010000094.1 GCA_947167345.1 uncultured Treponema sp. | reverse complement strand
AAGAGCCAGAATAATTGAAGAAGGAACAAAGACGATTACGTCGCGGAGCAGGGCGAGCAGAGTCGACTTTCCGCTTTTACCCAGGGACTGGAGCATGATGGCCGTAGATTTTATAAAGCAGGTGAGGATGATTCCACTCAAAAAGATTCTGACACAAAGTCGGGCATATTCGGTATATTCCGGGCTGTTGTTTTTTCCAAAAAGGGAAATTACAAAATCTGGGGCAAGTTCAAAAATCAAAAAGAATACTGTGCCGATTGCAAGGACAATTTTTGTAATAGTACTGATTGTTTCGTTTACACGCTCCACATTTCCTGCTCCCATATTAAAGCCGATGATTGGCTGACCTCCAAGACTTATTCCAATCACAATGGAAACAACAATTCCAAAAACCTTCATAACGATTCCCACAACCGCAAGAGGAATAACCGAGCCGAATGCCACACCTGTACTTGCAAATGTTTCATAGCCGTATTTTGAAAGCAGATTATTGTTTACTGCGATGATTACCACAATTGAAAGCTGAACGATGAGGGATGCCATGCCGATTGAGATGATTCTTGAAAGAATTGGAGTTTCCAGGCGAACTGATTTTTTGCTGATTTTAAAATTCTTTGGGCGAAAAAGATAGGCCATGCTCATGACAAAAGTTAGCGCCTGTCCGATAATGGTCGCAATGGCCGCTCCCTTTACTCCCATATTAAAGGCGAAAATAAAAAGCGGGTCTAAGATAAGATTTGCGATTGCCCCTGCAAGGGTACAGGCCATTGCATATTTTGGAGAGCCGTCAGCACGGATTGAAGCATTCATTCCCTGCCCAATCATATAGAAGGGTAAGCCGCTGCAGATTACTGTGAAATACTGGACAGCGTAATCATAGCATACTTTTTCTTCTGGATTTGCTCCAAATAGTTTCAGTATCTGTGATTTAAAAAGAAAGCCAGTCAGGCACAAAAGAACTGATAAAATCACAAGCAGAAGAAAGCCGTTTCCCACAGACTTGTTTGCTCTGTCTTTGTTTCCCTTGCCGGACTCAAGGCTGAAATTTGCGGCGGCTCCGTCTCCTACTAAAAGGGAAAGCCCCAGAGCCAGAACTGTAAAAGGATAGACGATATTTGTAGCTGCATTTCCAAAAGCACCAGCCGGACTCCATCCTATAAAAATCTGATCCACAATATTGTAAAGAGCCGCAACCAGCATACTGATAACACATGGAACCGAAAAATGCCTTACAAGCTGACCGATTTTCTCTGTTCCAAAATCATATTTTTTCATAAAAACCTCACATATTTGTTAGTTAAAACAAAAAGCAGCGATTGCGTTTCCAAAAACTGGACTTACGCTCATCGCTGCTCGTTTATGTGAAGAATCGAATCTGCTTTGTTGTTATGGTATTTTATCAGATTTTTGATTTTGATGTAAGAAAGGTGATTAAAATTCTTTTCTATTCTTAATATCTCTTGTAAAAATCAGCTTGAAGACAGTTCGCACAAAAGGCTGAATAAAAAATAACTGAGTAAAAAAGGCAAAAGGGAAATTAAAACACATGAGTCGCAGCCACTGAACCAGAGCGACATGAATCTGAAATCCATTGTTGTAAGGATAGTAAAGGAAGGTCGCAATCAGACTCATCGCAGGAACCATTAAGCCTACAGTTGCACAGATAATGGCTGTTTCAAAAAGGACTGGATGTGTTGTTTTGGGATCAAAGTTTTTGCAGGCAAGACGGAATGAAAGCGGGCTTCCGTAGACGCATTCCATAAAATAGGCAAAACAGAATTCAACCAGAACTACAGACCAGACCGGCATGACGCGGCCAAACATATAGATTCCGCCGATTGTTCTTACAGCTGCAAGAACACTGGTTGTTCCCACAGCCTGTCGAAGTGAATCTCCATTTACAACATAAATGCTGTAAAAAACATAAGCATGAACGGTAATTACAACTGTGATGAATGCAAAGACCATTCTTTGAAACTGATTTCTTGGCATAAGAAATCCTCCGTAAAAAAGAATTCTTAATGTGCCGTAATCAGATTTACTCGAAGTGGTGCTTCAACACATGTGTCGTTTGCATTAAGTTTTGTGAGTATAGCAAAAAATCGGGAAAATGAAAAGCAAGAGTTATCGCCATTCAAAGTCCAGCTGCCACTTATTTCCCAAATTTTGCCAGCCAATCCTGAACAGCCTTTTTAGCGGCACTTCTGTTAGTCTGTGCAACTTTTCCCTGAACGGCAAGGCCTTTTTCTACGGTTGCACCTTTGCAGGTTGAACGGATTCGGCTTTCTGTTCCGGCCAGTCCGCTTCCTGACGCCTTCGCAGCATAGCTGCTCGGAGACTCGCTCAAAATGCTCCACCGAAGCATTTTGCCGGCTTACAGCCGTCGCTCCCTACATGTGTGCAGAAAGGAATGATTGTTTTTCCCTTCCAGTCGTGGGCTTCTAAGAATGTGTAAAGGGGCATCGGCATGTCTCCCCACGTCGTTCGCTTTCGCGAACTTAACGAGTTTGCCAATGGCAAACTCGCAGATGTTTTGTGCGAGTTTTACGGAGTAAAACTCGGTAAGCATTGCAACGCAATGCGACTGTCATAGGCGGTGATGTCTTTATCAGCTTTGAGGGCTGGGCGGGCTTTTTTGTTCTGCTCGTCTTTTGCAATCTGAGTCAGGCGGCTGTAGCTGTCGGTTGGATAAGGCTTTTGAGTTTCAAGTTCAAAAAGCTCTGAGCCTGTTTCTTCTGCAATAAACTTTGCGATGATTGAAGTGTTTGTCGCAACCTGCGGTTGCTTACCGAGTTTTGCAAGCAAAACTCGCCTTTGTGAATTTTACCACGAGTTTTCGTAGAAAACTCGCTAAGCAGCGCGTAAGCGATGCGGCTTATACTGTTCGCCAGCGAGCGAAAAATAAACTATCAGTTATTGTTTAGATTCCATTTTAGTCTCCTTTGAGTTTGAAGTTTTGTTTTGTGCGGAAAGCGAAGCTGCAAGACAAGCTGCCAGTCCCAGACCAAAAATCGTTTTTTTCAGATTCATTTTTTCCTCCAAAAAAATATTAATTCGGGCGTTCGCCGTTCGCTACGCTCACGCCGTCGGGCTTTTCGTCATTCCGCGCTAACCGCGCTCTATTCCTACGCTCAGTCATTCCGACGAAAGTCAGAATCCCTTCTCTTCGGAACGCCTTCGGCGTGGCTACAATCCCTAACGCACACCCACATTATAAGCGACATCTGCCTGTTTCCAATGTGCAGATTACACCAGAAGTGCGGGATAAGCGACAGATTTTGCAAATGTGCCTAGAAATGAGCCTATAAGATAATCCGAAAAGAATCTCCACATAATTATGGTTTTATGCTATAATTTATGATTGGTTGGATATTTTATGTCTTTTTTGAACCGTATTTTTGGAAATAGTAGTGACTCTGCAAAGAAAAATAAAAATAGCTCTCATTCTGATAATCCAAAAATAAATGAGATTCTTTCATTTAATATTTTTATAGATGATTTACTTTCAAAAGATTCTTATATCGCAAAATCAGATTACCTGAAAAAGATAGAAGCTACGAAGGATGTAATTTCATATTTTCAACAGTTACAAAATGATGATTTGCTGCCAGATTTTTGTAAGAAAAATTCTGTTGCAGAAGATTTTATAGTTTCTATTCTTATAAAATATTCTGATATAAAAAATCTTGTTGCAGAACATAATAAAAACTTTATTTCACAAAAATTTGAATCAGAAAAAATTTATCTTGACAGGATTCTGTCTGATGTTGACCCGAATATTATGCTGGATGATGACCAGCGTCGCGTTATTCTTACGGATGAAGATTATTGTCTTGTAATTGCGGGGGCAGGGGCTGGAAAAACGACAACAGTTGCAGCAAAAGTAAAATATCTTGTGGAAAAGAAAAATATCAATCCAAAAGAAATACTTGTAGTTTCTTTTACAAACAAAGCCGTTGGCGAACTAAAAGAAAAAATCAATCAGCAGCTGAAAATAGATTGCCCCATTACAACTTTCCATTCAACAGGAAATGCAATCTTACATAAAGAAAACGATGAAAAACTGAATATTGTACAAAATGAAAAACTATACTTTGTCTTGGAAGATTATTTTAGAAATACAGTTTTACAAAATCAAAAACTTGTTGATGATTTGATAAAATTCTTTGCGACATATTTCGATGCTCCAATTGAAGTAAAAGATAAAAATCAGTTTTTTAACAATTTGTCAAACTCAAATCTTTCTACAATGAAAAGCGAACTTGGAGAAGTTGAGTATCAAGTAGAAATCAAAAATTCCAGAATCAAAAAATATGAAACAATACAAAATGAAATTTTGCGTTCTCAAGAAGAAGTTCAGATTGCAAACTTCCTTTATCTGAATAACATTGATTACGAGTATGAGCCTTGCTATAAATATAATATCGAAGGAGCAAAAAAGCCCTACACTCCTGATTTTAAAATCACCCAAAATGGAAACGAAGCCTATATTGAACATTTTGGCGTAACTGAAGATGGCTACAGCAACAGATACTCAGCAGAAGAATTAAAAAAATACAATAAGGCAATGCGTGATAAAGTTGCAATTCACCGTAAGCATGGAACAAATCTCATCTGCACATGTTCACAATATAAAGATGGCAGGGAATTGCTTGAACATTTAAGAGAAAAACTAGAATCATTTGGTTTTGTATTGAATCCACGTGACAATAAGGAAGTAATGCAAAAGATTTCCAATCAGGATTCCAGCCGTTATATTAGAAAGCTTATAAATCTTGTAGATAGATTCATTTCAAATTTTAAGACAAATGGTTATCCAGTTGAAAAATTTGATGAGTGGGGAACTCAGACAAAAAATGTAAGGACAAAACTGTTTTTAGGTATTTGCAAAGAGTGTTATTTAGAATACGAGCGATGTCTTCACAAAAATAATGCGATTGATTTTTCTGACATGATAAATAAATCGGTAAGGCTGTTGAAAGAATCAAAAGCTGTGAGCGACCAGATTGATTTTAAATATATCATTGTTGATGAATATCAGGATATTTCCCGCCAGCGTTTTGATTTAGTCGGGGCATTGCATGATGTGACAAGTGCAAAAATCATTGCCGTCGGGGATGACTGGCAGTCAATTTATGCTTTCAGCGGTTCGGACATAACTCTTTTTACGAAGTTTTCAGAAATTATGGGATATGCAGAGCTTTTGAAAATTACAAAAACCTACCGTAATTCACAGGAAGTTATCGACATCGCAGGAAATTTCATTCAGAAAAATACGGAACAAATCAGAAAAACTCTTAAGTCCCCAAAGACAATTACAGACCCTGTAATTATTTATACTTATGATTCCAAACAAAAGAGATTTGGAGGGAATTCAAATTATAATCTGGCAAAGTCTGTTGAAACCGCTATAGAACAAATCATTGAATTCAACAAAGTTGAAGGAAAAGACTCTAAAAAGCAGGAAATTCTTTTGCTAGGAAGATTTGGTTTTGACGGGAAAAATTTGGAACGCTCAAGTCTCTTTGAATATAAAGATTACGGTAATAAGATTAAGTGCTTAAAGCATCCAGAATTAAAAATTACTTTTATGACGGCTCATGCTTCAAAAGGCTTAGGATATGATAATGTAATTGTCATAAATGGAAAGAATGAAACTTATGGTTTTCCTTCAAAAATTGAAAATGACCCCGTGTTAAATTATGTTGTAAAGAGGGATGATTCTATTGAAGCTGCCGAAGAACGCCGTCTTTTCTATGTTGCCATGACGCGGACAAAAAACAGAGTTTATTTTATTGCCCCAGAAGAGAACCCTTCTGAATTTCTGCTGGAAATAAAACACGATTATAAAAATGTTGTTTTAAAAGGAGAATGGAGCGAAGAAGTAAAAAATGGCAGTGCATTCAAAAAATCCTGCCCAATGTGCGGTTATCCGCTTCAGCATAAAGTGAAAACTGCTTATGGCTTGAATCTTTGGATTTGTATGAACGATCCAGAAATATGCGATTTTATGACCAATAAAATTGAGGCTGGAAAACTTTCAATTCAAAAATGTGATAAGTGTGATGGCTATTTAATTGCCCACCAGCAAAAGGATGGGCGATATTTTTTAGGCTGCACAAATTATAAAATAAATGGAACAGGGTGTGATAACGTGATTTTTCATGATATGTATTATAGAATGAATAATCTTACTCCAGAACCTGCAATTAAAAAGGAGATACCTAAAGGGTATGAACGTAAAACGAAATAAAAAAGCAAAACAGATAAAGCTTGCAAAGAAATAGAAAACATCTTGCCAAATACTCCTCTCA
>CAMVHR010000093.1 GCA_947167345.1 uncultured Treponema sp. | reverse complement strand
GGAAGTGTATTCAGCCCGTACACAAGCATTACAACAAACATCCTTTTCTTCAATAATGAAGAACCGACTGGAAAGACCTGGTTCTACCGCGTAGACATTCCAAGCGACCGTAAGCACTTTAGCAAAACAAAGCCGATGGAACTAAAGCACTTTGACGACTGCATTGCCTGGTGGAATGACCGTAAAGAAATTACAGATGAAGAAGGAAATCCAAAAGCAAAGTGTTTTACCGCTCAGGAATTAATTGAGTCAAACTACAACTTTGATGTTTGCGGCTATCCTCATGAAGAAGAAGAAATCTTAAGCGTTGCAGAAACAATCCAGAACTACGAAGAAAAGCGTACAAAGCTTAATGCTGATATAGACAATCTTCTTGCACAGATAACAGAACTTCATCAGAAAGTGCAGAAAGGGGAGCTGTAATGGCAGAACGAACCTTGCAGAAAATTTTGGATGAATATTACTCACTCGGAATAAAAGAGCAGATAGACTGGGAAAAGTTTTATCTGTATTCAATCATTACTCATTCCACTGCAATCGAGGGGTCAACCGTAACAGAAGTTGAAGCCCAGCTTTTGTTTGATGAAGGAATTACTTCCAGCAAGCGGACAATGGTAGAGCAGATGATGAATCTGGATTTGAAGAACGCTTACGAATACGGAATAAAATGGATTAAGCAGCACCCTCAGATAACAGTTGACTCTCTTATAACTCTTTCGTCAAAAGTAATGGCACGAACTGGAAGCGAATATCACACGATTACAGGAGATTTTTCTGCAGCAAAAGGGGAACTCAGAAAAGTAAATGTAACTGCAGGATTTGGCGGAACCTCTTATATGGCGTATCAGAAAGTTCCTGCAAAGCTTGAATCATTTTGCCAGAAGTTGAATGAGCGCCGCCAAAATATAAATCCAAAAGACATTGTTTCTGTTTACAATCTAAGTTTCTGGGCGCATTACGAACTGGTAACAATTCATCCATGGGCAGACGGAAACGGCCGGATGAGCCGCCTTTTGATGAATCTTTTGCAGTGGGAATACGGATTCATTCCTTCAAAAGTTCTAAAAGAAGACAAGGCGGAATATATTCAGGCTCTCATAGACTCACGGGAAAAAGATGATGATAGTATTTTTATTGACTTTATGTTGAACCTTCATGCAAAACATCTGCAAAGAGAAATTGAACAGTTTAAGGCTTCCATGAGCGAAAATAATGAGAAACTGGTCGATAAATCGCTTTTGAAGCAGGAAATGGCCGATAAATGGTCAATAAAGCCGACTTTGGCCGAGAAACTGGTCGATATTCTGCATTTTATGAGCGATAAATCCCAAATCACGACAGAGGAACTTGTGCGGCACTTTGGATTTGCGCCCACAACAGCCAAGCGTTACCTGCGCCAGCTGACCGAGTTCGGCTACCTTGAAGCACTGGGCGGAAATAAGAACAGATGCTATAAACTAAAAGAAGGGGAACTGTAATGACCGCCAAAGATTTGAAAAACGCACTTTTGCAGGAAGCTGTGCAGGGAAAACTCGTTCCTCAGATTGCAAGCGAAGGCAATGCACGGAATTTGCTGGAAGAAATTAGGAAGGAAAAATTGTCACACGGATTTGCAAATTCCTACGGAATTTGCGATGGAAAGGATAAGAAAACTAAAAGCAGTGATTTACGTAGTAAATCACAAATCAGTGTGACAAAAATAAGCGCAGATGAGATTCCTTTTGATATACCAGAAAACTGGTGTTGGTGCAGGTTGGGGGAGATTTGCGTATCATTTTCCACTGGCCCATTTGGAACTATGCTTCATAAAGCAGATTATGTCGAGAAAGGAGGAGTTCCTCTAGTTAATCCTGCGAATATAAAAAATGGATACATTGATCCTTCTAATATTAAACTTGTTTCGAGAGAAAAATATTCAGCATTGCAGGCTTATGTACTTGCAGAGGATGATGTCATCATTGCACGAAGAGGCGATTTAAGGAAATGCGCCGTCGTGTCAGCAAAAGAGAAAGGCTGGCTTGCTGGTACAGGTGCGTTTTTCCTTCATATAACGGGGATTGATACTTCATTCTTTAAGTTATTTTATACTTCATCGTTTGCACAAAATTTTTTATTGTCTGATAGCATCGGTACTACGATGGATAATCTTAATCAGTCTTTACTTTCTCGCCTTCCATTTCCTCTCCCGCCCCTTGCTGAACAAAAACGCATAGTCGCCGCAATCGAAAAGTTTATGCCGCTCATAGAAGAATACGGCAAAAAAGAAACAGAACTCAAAGCCTTTAATGAACAAATCGGCACACTCACAAAAAAAGCAATTCTACAGGAAGCCGTTCAGGGAAAACTTGTTCCACAAATTGCCGCCGAAGGAAACGCAAAAGATTTACTTGAAGAAATAAAAAAAGAAAAAGCAAAACTTATCAAAGAAGGAAAAATAAAAAAAGAAAAGTCTTTACCAGAAATTACAGACGATGAGATTCCTTTTGATATTCCAGAGAATTGGTATTGGTGTAGGTTAGGAGAACTAGTTGATACAAATATTGGTCTAACTTACTCACCTTCAGATATAATTGCTGAAGGTGGAACTGAAGTTTTAAGATCTAATAATATACAAAATGGAAAAATTGTTTACGATAATTTGGTTCATGTTTCAAAAAATGTACCAGAAAAATGTTTATCAAAAAAAGGGGATTTATTAATTTGTGCTAGAAATGGAAGTAAAGCTTTAGTTGGAAAATCTGCTTTAATAGAACAAGATGGAATGGCATTTGGTGCATTCATGGCAATAGTTCGTTCACCAATTAATCCATACATTCTTCATTTTATTAACTCTCCTGTTTATAGAGCAAAATTGGATGGTGTAAATACGACAACAATTAATCAGATAACTCAAGATAATTTAAGAGAAACTGTATTTCCTCTACCACCATTAGCCGAACAAAAACGTATTGTTGCTGCAATTGAAAAAATTTTACCATTATGTGAAAAACTTGGAGAATAAAAAAATGGATACAGAACAATGTACTGAAATTACAAATAATTCAACACCATTACAACAAGGAGATATTCTCTATTTTCATGAGAACCAAGATGATGAAAAATATGGAATTGTTGTAACAGGAGATTGCGACATTGCTCAACATAAATGCCGTGGAAAAATTTCATATTGTACAATCACAACTGCAAAATATTATATTTCAACTGAACTTTTGTTTGATTTTTGTGTTTTGCCAGAAATGAATAAGTTGAAAGAAAACGTATTAAAAGGCGTTTGTAAATTATTAAATGCTGAGCAATCAAATAGTTTTCTCCAAACACTTCTTGAATTAGAAGAAGACTATTTACAGACTCAGATTAAAGATGAAAAATTAATAAGAAAAATAATACTATTAAAGAATATGTGTAATAAAACAAGTTTCTCACTGATTGATTATAAGAATTTATTTCATGCAAATAATAATCGTGATTTAGATGAAGAAAAGCTTAAAAAAGATAAAAACAAAATTCTTTCTAAATTAAATTCGTTACCAGGGGATAAGTATTACATAAGTGAACTTCCAAATCAAAATGATAATTATGGATATATAGTTCATCTTAGATATATTAATATAATATCAGAAGAAGATATTAAAAAGCAGAATCATTTATATAGAATCGGACATTTAAAAGCACCGTATCTTTATAAACTAACTCAAAAGTTAGGTGCCGTTTTTTCAGATATTGGTGAACCTGAAGAATTTGAAAAAAACAGGACTGAAATAAATAATATTCTTATTAAGGAGTTATGAGATGAAAAATTTGGTATTAACAGAACAATCAATATTATTAGTGGCAAATACAATAAACGAGACTGTTTTAAAAAATAATGAATTTCAAAATTCTGATAAATATTATAAAATATCTATATCCGATGAAACGGATGTTATTCTTTCGGGAAAGTCAAAGGATTCTCATATACAAACACTGCCTTTTATAATTATAGATAAATGTTTTTTTGATGCATTTTGCAATAACTATAATATTATTTCAGATGCCTTGTTGGAAATACAAAGTCTTGTTGTAAGATATAATCAAAATCATAATTTACTTGGCTATATTCCTTCGAAAGCATTTTGTAAAAACAATCGCATAGTTTTAAACGTTGATAAATACCATATATTTATAATGGTTAATACAAATCAGACCGGAGCTTTCTTTGTTTTTAATGTAACAACTTCTAAAAATGAGCGCATTGAAGATGCAACTCCAAATATGGACTTATTTGATTCTGTATTAAATTCCCGTACAACTATTGAGGATTTATATAATAAACAAAAAACAGAACGAAACATTTTAGTAGAAGACGATATAAAATTTGATTTATATTTTAATGATGAGCAACAAAGAGCTTATACTTATGAAGATTGGGTAAATCATCTATCTCATTTGCAATCTGCATTTTTAAATAAACCTGCAGAAAAGGCTATTAAGCTACGAGGTCCTGCTGGAACTGGAAAAACATTGGCTATGGAACTCAAAGCCATAAAACTGTTACGAGAACACCCTGAATCCAGAATTTTATTTACATGTCATAGTTGGGCTGTTGCTTGTCAAGTTAGTGATTTTATAAGCAATCTTGATTATCAAGCTGGAACAAAAATTGATGCTTTCCCATTACTTGCATTAGCAGAAAGTAAAGTCCCTATTGGAGATTACGATACTTTAATACTAGGCGATGATAGCTATAGTGGAAAAATCGAACAAATCAAAATCTTGAATGAAATAATTCTTGAATATCAAAAAAGTGATTGGAAACTATTACAGGCAAAATGTTCAGAAGATTTTAGAAATCAGTTTAATTCTATCTCGGATGCTAATAAGAATTTTACATGGGATATTATGATTGAAATTACATGTATTATTATGGCTAATGGATTTAAACCAATTCAGACTGATAAAGAAAAATATTTTGGACTTGAACGCAGAAATTGGATGCTCCCACTAAATTCTAAAACTGAAAAAGACATTATTTTTAAAATTTATGAAAAACTAATATATAAACTTGAATCGGAAGGGAAAATAACATCTGATCAAATTATTAACGATTATATAAACATATTAACTATGTTTACATGGTTTAGAGCCAGAAAAAACGAAGGATATGATTATATTTTTGTAGACGAAATGCAATTGTTTAATGCACAGGAAAAGGCTGTTCTTCAATATTTAACTAGAGATCCTCAAAAGTATCCTGTATTAATAATGGCAATGGATCCAAAACAATCTGTTGATGAAGTTTATTCAGAATACGGAGTAACCGATGTATTTAAAGGTATGAACCCAGAAATAGAAAAGGAACTTGGTAACCCTGTTGATATTTGTCTTACAGAAGCTTATAGATATACTAAGAATATATTAAAATTTTTAAAACATATAGATTCATCGTATCCTACATTGGACTTTGGTGAAGACTGGAATAACAAAATAAGAACTATTTCTTCAAATCAGGAAGATGGTATTTTGCCTAAATTCTATTATTGTGATAATAAACATGATGAGATAAAAATGGCAATTAATAAAGCTAAAGAATTATCAGGAAGTACGAGAGTTGCAATACTTTCATTACAAGATGATTTATTTACTTCTTTAGTAGAAAAGACCAAAAATGATTGTGATTTTAAACTAATTGATTCGTCGAGAGTTACACATACTCTTAAACATGTAAGGAGAAATGTATTTATTAGCAAACCAACGTATGTTATTGGTTTACAATTCGAAGTCATTATTTTAGTTGGCTGCTATAGTATTTATAATGAGAATGCTCCAAATCAAAGTGGATATAAACGAAGGTTTTTAAATGATTTATATTTAGGTGCCAGTAGAGCTAAAAAAGATTTGTATTTATATAGTAATAAAGAAGCCATTGCTATTCCAGATGTTATAAAAACTGCATTGGATAAAAAACTTCTTATACAAAAATAATACAAAAAATATGGATCAAAAATTCCTAAAGCATCTTATTTCAGAATGTCCTCTTACTGATTTTTCACAAAACGGAAACGTTACTGAAAGAGAATTGCAACTTGATAAATATTTAGAGCAATTCACAAACTTCCTTTATTCAAACGAAAATCAACTTATTCAGCATTTCTGGCAGGAATATATTGCATCTTCAGAAATTGTATTGCTCCAGAATTCAGAAATGCTCAGAAGGTGTTTTATTTTTCTGGATTGTGCTGCTGCAATTTATAACTATACGGCAAGAAAAAGCAAAGGTAAAAAGAATTCACAAATTGCAGAACATGTTTCTGTTCAGCTTCAGAATGATTTGAATCAATATAAAAGTATTCTGCTTCTTGCAATGAATGGTTGCTTTAATAGCGTGATTGTAGGGTACCGTTCTCTATATGAAAGTTTTGTAATTGGACAATATCTCGTTCAGAATCCTGATTTAGTTCCTGTTTATAAAGATCATCTACAATTTCTTAGATATCATATTGAATCAGTCGGAAGATTAAAGAAACTTGACAAAAACACTCTTTCTCTGCAATAATATATTGAAAATTTGACGAGCAGGAAAGGCACCCTGCGCTCCTGCAAGGGAACCTGATATGATGGATACGCCGCCCATCCAAATTTTTTTTATTTTTTAAGCCACCTGTTTTAAGGTGTCGCTGCCGGTGTTAAACTTCCTAAAAATGCCGGCGAAAAATTTCCGCTTTT
>CAMVHR010000092.1 GCA_947167345.1 uncultured Treponema sp. | reverse complement strand
AAAAGAAAGTTATAAAAAATTCGATGAACGCATAAGCGAAAAAGTGCAACAGGATATGGAAAATGATTTAATTCCAGATTATTCTAATTTTGATTTATGCCATGCTGAAAAAATCAGTAAGAAAAAATATATGGAAGTCATAGAACGTCTTATTAAACATTGCCATATAAATAATGATTATGAAAAACATGAGAAAGAATTACAAGAATATGCTCAAACATATATAGATAAAAATTATCCATTTCATCCTAAAACAATGCTTAATTTAGTTATGAATTATAAACTAAACGAATTTGAAAGTATGATAAATCCTTCTTTGCAAGCATTTGTTTTGTATGTTGAGTTGATAAGGCAATTATATTTTTATCTTCAAGAAAAATATATTCGAAAAGAAAAAGATACTAAACTAATTTTAGTTCATTATTTTGTTCAATATTCTTTAGAATTATTAAATGGTATTTGTTCTTTACTACTTGGCGGTAATCATAATATTGTAATTTCTGTATATAGAACTTTTTACGAAAATTATATTATTTTCAATTATTTACAAAAACATGAAGAATTGATAAATGCTTTCCTTGAGCATAAAACTATTGATAATTGTATAGTTAGTATGGAATTTTCAAAATTACATAAACTAGAAATTCCTGATGATATTCAGAAAAAATATAATGATTTAATTTCAAAATATGGAGAAGATTTTAAGGATGATTTTGGTTGGACAAGTGCTGTTATTTCTAAAAAAAATGAACGAAAATTAAAAACATTATTTGAAGAATCTGATTTAGGTAATTCTTTTAATTTTTACTATAAACTTTCATGTAAATATTCTCATTCAACGGCATTCTCCCTTATGGTAAGACCAAATTTTTATCAACTTTATGGTTTCCTTTTTGAAATAGCTGATATAATCGATAAAGAATTTGAAGTTTTGTTTAGTAAAATTTGTCTAGCAAGTAAAAAAGAAAAAGTTTTGCTTGAAAATTGGCTTGCTGTTGCTACAGATAAAATGCGAAAACAATTTGAAAAGGAATTGTCTTTTAGTACTGGTCAAAATTATGAGAATCTATAGAATCATAGAACTTTTGAGTTTTTAATGATATATTATGCAAGTTGTGGAGGTAAAATATGCCAGATTTTAATAATGCAACAGAGGCTTTTTATGAGTGATGCTTTATTTGAAAAGAAGGCAGAATTTATCTCTTGGTGTATCGAACTGTATGCAAGTACAAATATGCTAAATGGCCGTGACATCGCAAATCTCTTTGCAGATAAAAATGTTCTTGATTTTCTTGGAGAACATTACGAAATTCTTCATACGCAAGGAAAGTCTTATATACTTGCTACAATCGAAGATTTCATAAAAACGAGAGCAAATTAATGAAGATTTATCATGGTGGATTTACAGAAATATCAGAACCTAAAATCTTAAAGCCATCACATGCAATGGATTTTGGAACTGGTTTTTACACAACGACATCTTTTGATCAGGCTAAAAAATGGTCTCTCATAAAAAAAGATAGATTTAATTATGCGAAATCTGTTGTATCTAGTTTTGAAATGGATAAATCTATTTTTGAAACTCCAGAATTAAAAAGTAAAGTTTTTCATAAAGCTGATGAAGAATGGCTTGATTTTGTCATGTCAAACCGCCAAGACATTCATTTTTATTATGACTATGATGTTGTCATGGGAGCCGTTGCAAACGATAACGTTTACGCAAGTCTTAACCTTTATGAAGGTGGTTTTTTGAGCAAAAAAGAACTTCTTGAAGAACTTATGACATGGAAATATGTTGATCAAATTTGCTTTCACACTGAAAAAGCATTATCGTATATTAAATTTCTAAAATCGGAGGAGGTATTTTAATGCTACGACCTCAAGTAACCCAGGAAAATGTTCATCTTTTTATTCCTAATAAAGTTGCGAAAATTTGCGGGGAAATAAATCGTTCCGAAAATCTTTCTCTAAAGGATGCAATTTTAAAATTCTATAATTCCCCAGTCTATGAAACTTTGAGTCGAGAATCTTCAAAACTTTGGCAAGAAGGGTGGGTTTATGTTTATCAAATGATGAACGAGTAATTAAGGACGGATTTTTAGATGTTGAATTGTTTAGTTGTTACGTTAGGAGGAGGTCTTGGGGCTTGTGCCAGATATCTTATTGGACTTGTTCCAATAAAGGAACCTTTTTCTTTTCCTATAAAGACGTTGTTTATTAATTTTCTTGGCTGTTTTGTGATTGGTTTGATTGTTGCCTTTGCTGAAAAAGAATCCTCAATTTCTCCAAAGACTGTTCTTTTTATTAAAACAGGATTGTGCGGAGGATTTACTACTTTCTCAACCTTTGCATTAGAGACTGAGACTTTAATAAAAACTGGTCGTATTGGAATGGCAGCTCTTTACGTTGCTTTGAGTGTATTTGTAGGAATTGCACTTGTGTTTGTGGCAGGGAAGTTATGAATAAAGACAATGTAAAAATTTTAGTATTAGTTCCTATAGTTCTTTATGTAATTATGTTTATGAGCTTTTTAATTGCCAGTATCCTTGAATTTCCTACAGACAGAGGAGCGGCATATTTATTTTTTTGTATGCTCAGTTTTATAATTTTCTTTCTTACTCCAGTTCCATGCCTTATAATGTCTATTATAGGAATTATTTTTGTTAGCAAAATAAGAAACTCAATAGACGAAAGCAATAGCACTTTATTCGCACTTGGAATAATCGATATATTCTTATCAATTATAATTTTCGGGCTTGCTATATTCGTGATTATTAGTGGGCAAAGTATTTAAATGAATACCACCAGAGATGTATTTGTGAAACTGATAGAATTTTTCTGTTAAGTAATACTTAATACATCTTTTTAGTAGTGTTAAATACTTGTTTTTACTGTCACTAAATACTATAGGATCTTGAAATATATAGAATTACTGTAAATAAATGGAATGAACATCGGGAACGTTTGAGATATTCAGATTTACCTTAAAGACTAAAAACTCACAAAAACCAAGATTCTTTTCTGGACAGATTTAAGGTTGTTGCCGCAGATGAAGACTCTTCTCAAACTGTCGTGGCCCATATTGCTAAAGACGGCCATTATTATATACATCCATCACTGGAACAAAACCGTCTCTAACGCCAAGAGAAGCGGCCAGATTTTGTAGATGCTAAAATTGTCTGGGGCGTTTGTTTCAATGCCAAGCAATGCATAAGAAATGTATTAATCTTATTACCTTTTTCTTCTAATCTTCTTGACAAATTAGGCATCTGCTCATATATTATAACTATATAGGTTATACATGGAAGTCATTTTTAAAAATGAACATTTGGAAGAATTGTATACATCTGGAAAATCCTCAAAATATAAAAAAGTTCCTGCACAGGTAGTAAGAAAATTTCCTCTTGCCGTAAGGATTTTACAGCAGATAAAAGTAGTTCAGGATATATGGAAATATCCAGGATATAATTTTGAAAAATTAGAAGGAATAAGTCAGTATTCCATGCGTCTTGACAGAACATGGCGACTGATTATGGAAATTGATTGGACTAATGAAGAGAAAACAGTCGGAATCATTGGTCTTGAAGATTTATCGCATCACTATCAGTGATTAAGGTGCATATTATGAACGTAAAAGATTTAAAACCATTTTACAATGTCGGTCCAGGAGATTTTATTCTAGATTTTTTGGATTCATTTGGATGGACTCAAAATGATTTGGCCGAAGTAACTGGATTCAGCTTAAAGACTATAAATCTTCTCATTAACAACAAGCAAGGAATAACGCCGGAAACAGCCGTAACGCTTGAAAAAGTTTTTGGATCACCTGCTGATTTCTGGATTGAAGTTGATGCAAAATATCAGATTCGTAAACGAGAAGAACAGGATTCAGAAAAAAATGAACTGACTGCTAAAAAAGCAATGTTCAGAAAATATATGCCTGTTGCAGAAATGAAAAAGAAAGGCTGGTTCTTGTATGATATAAACACTCTGGAAGGAATAGAAAAAGAATGTCTTCGTATATTCAATCAAAAATCAATTCCAGAAGAGGATTATAATCAGAACTATAAGTTTTGTGCCCGCCAGACAAAGTTTGATTACGATTATACAAAGTGGTACAGCAAAACTTGGTTTGAGTATGCAAAATTAAATGCTGCATCTTTTGAATTGCCAAAATACAACAAGAAAAAATTAGAATCGATTGCTATCCATCTTTATGACTACACGACAAAAGAAAACGCTGTTTCGGAACTTATTGAAGATTTACATTCCTGCGGGGTTGGATTCTTTGTATTGAGTCATTTGCAGAAAACATATCTTGATGGTGCTGCTTTTATGTGTAATAAAAATCCTTTCGTTGTTTATACATGCCGTTATGACAGAATTGATAACTTCTGGTTTGTTGTGGCACATGAAATTGCTCATATTCTTAACCATTATGAATTCTTGAATGAGCCTTTTCTGGATAATCTTGAAGAAAAAGCTGAGTCCGAAAGGGAAGTTCAGGCAGATTCTTTTGCTGGAACCTATTTAAATCAAGATAAAGTTATTGAAGTGGGAAAGCAGTACGGAAAATATTTAAATGCATCTCGCCTCAATCTCATAAGCGAACAATCACAAGTTTCTGTTCCTGTTGCTCTTGGAATGTTGCAGCATTTTGGTTTATTAGATTGGCGTCAGTTTGCAAAATACAAAGAGCATGTAAAGGACTATATACCTGAAGAATTGATTAAGGGCTAATAGTGGAAGATACAAGCGGGATGGATAAATCTATTAATTTTTAATGAATATATGGTATACTGGTAAAAAGGAGCTGTTTATGGGCTGTTGTCGTGTTTTACTTTGTATAATTTTTCCACCTCTTGCCGTGCTTGATAAAGGGTGCGGTTCTATTGTTATTGTTACTCTGCTTACCTGTTGTGGATGGGTGCCTGGCGTAATTGGTGCTTTGGTGATTAATAATAAGAAAGAAGAATAGGTAGGAACAATAGCATTTCATCTAGCAATTTAGCAGAATTTGAATTAAAATAGGTATGGTAGAGTGAGTTGGGACGGAAAATCATGAAGCATACCATAAAAAGAATTCTTGCAAGTATTTGTTTTTGTTCATTACTAGCTGTTAGCGGTTTTTCAGAAGAAAAACTTTCAGATAAATTAACTGTTGAAGGATTTAATGTCGGCGGCTATTTGCTCATACAGCGTATGGGTGGTGATTACAGTGATTCCGGCTTAATGAATTTTGGTGCAGGCATGGTGACCGAATTTTTTCTTCCTAAATTTGTATGGATGCCTGATACCATTGACTGGGGATTGAGCGGAAGGTTTGAATATGAGCATACGCTGCCTAAGAACGGCGGCAATATTAGTTCTTTTGATGTAAGTCCATTTTTGTTTGGTACATGGTTCCGTGTAGAGATGGATAAATTTGCCGTTCAGCCTGAAGTTGCCATGGGTGTTTTGTCTTATGGCGTTGAAGGGGACGATGTTAGTGACAGTCAGGTTCTTCCTGTCTTTGCAGCCTCTGTTGGTTTTAGGTTTATGCCTGATCACGATCAGATGCGTAATGTTGAACTTGAAGCTGCTCCAGTGTTTCATTTTACACCTTCTTGGAATGGGCATTCCGTTTCTATGTTTGGCGTAAGGATTGGTGTTCTGTACAGGGCAAATAAAGATACTAGAAACTATTCCATTCTTGCACGGGAAACTCGTGCTCATAATAAAGAAATTTCCGCAGAAGAACAAAAGAAAAAAGATGAGGCAAACAAGCAGCGCATAGAAGAAAAATACGCCCGTTTTAGGGAGCAGTCTAGACTTGCAGAAGAAAAGAGAAGAAATGAGGCTGCAGAAAAAGAAAAAAGAGATAAGGAAAATGCTGCTCAGAGAAAGGCTAAGCAAGATGCGGAAGCTGCAAAGAAAGCTCGCAGGGATGCTGAAAAGAAACAAAAAGAAGACGAAGAAAAGAAAAAGCTTGATGCCGCGCATAAGGAAAAGGCTGAGGCTAGAGCCAGAAAAGAAACTGAATCAAAAGAAAAAGCTCGACTTGAAGCTGAGAAAAAGGCTAGGGAAGAAGCTGAGGCAAAGGAGCGTGCTAAGGCTAAAGCCGATGAAAGAGAAAAAGCTAGGTTAGCTGCAGAAGAGAAAGCCAGATCGGACGCAGAAGCTAAAGAGAAGGAAAGAATAGCGGCTAGAGAAGAAGCAAATACAAAGGCAAAAGAAAAGGCTCGTATTGCAGCGGAAGAGAAAGCCAGAGCAGATGCAGAGAAGAAAGAGAAAGCACGCATTGCAGCTGAAGAAAAGGCTAAAGCAGACGCAGAGAGAAAAGAGAAAGAACGCATGGCAGCAGAGAAAAAAGCAAAAGCTGACGCTGAGAAGAAGGAGAAAGCACGTATAGCAGCGGAAGAGAAAGCAAAGTCAGACGCAGAAAAGAAAGAAAAGACACGTATAGCAGCAGAAGAGAAAGCTAGGGCTGACGCTGAAAAGGCAGAAAAAGAACGAATAGCAGCGGAAGAAAAATCTAGAGTTGAAGCAGAGAAAGCTGAAAAAGAGCGTATTGCAGCGGAAGAAAAGGCTAGAGCCGAAGTAGAGAAGGCAGAAAAAGAACGAATAGCAGCGGAAGAGAAAGCTAGAGCTGACGCTGAGAAGGCTGAAAAAGAACGCATATCAGCGGAAGAAAAAGCCAGAGCAGACTCTGAGAAGAAGGAAAGAGAACGAATAGCAGCCGAAGAAAAGGCTAGAGCTGATGCAGAGAAAGCTGAAAAAGAGCGTATTGCAGCGGAAGAGAAAGCTAAGGCTGACGCAGAGAGAAAAGAAAAAGAACGTATTGCCGCCGAAGAGAAAGTCAGGGCTGACGCTGAGAAGAAAGAAAAGGCAAGAATAGCAGCCGAAGAAAAAGCTCGTGCTGACGCTGAGAAGAAAGAGAAAGCACGCATTGCGGCCGAAGAAAAGGCTAAAGCAGACGCAGAGAGAAAAGAGAAAGAACGCATGGCAGCAG
>CAMVHR010000091.1 GCA_947167345.1 uncultured Treponema sp. | reverse complement strand
TTTTTTGTGCCTGAACCTGTCAATGAATGGGTCACATACAGATGCAAGTAGCCTTGCTCCACGAGAATATGCCAGTGACGGCATCCATGTAAGAATTATCCTTACAAAGCACAATAATGCATAAATTGAAACAGCTGCTGCCAGAATGCTTAATATTGAAAAAATGAACATGTTTTACTCCCTGAAATTATTCGCACCAGACATTATGCACTAAAGGCATGTCTTTTATAGATTGCACAAATTCTTTGTCACACGGTGCGGTCATTTGTGAATTTGCTTTTATTATATACGATTTTCCGTCTACGTCTATATGAAAATATACATAACAATTGCCTTGTGCGCCAAATAAAATATCTTTTATAGGATTTATGTCTTTTGGAGATGCAATCCCCTGATCCATCTGAATGTGAATGCTTGTAATGGACTTTTGCTGCAGCTCTTTTGGGTCTTCGATAGATTCTACAAGAAGACTTGGAATTTCGCGGCTTCCGTCAACTTTTCCCTTGAAGGCATAAACTCCTTCTTCGTGAATCTTGTCTTTAAGTTCTTCCCAAATCTTTGGAAAGAACGTTATATCAATTTCACCCTTAAAGTCTGAAAGTTTTGCAAAACACATCTGTGTACCTTTTTTGGTCATAATCTGCCTGAGTCCGTTTACCATGCCTATTCCTACATAAGAGCGTCCGGAATTTTTATTTTGCCATGAATTTTGACCACTTGCAGCCAAAGCCTCTTTATGAGCCTTTGCCTCTTTGCCGATTCTTTCCATGTTTTCACTGTTTACGCTTGCACATGATTCAATTACAGCTCGCCAGTCATCAAGAGGGTGTCCGCTTACATAACAGCCAATCAGCTCTTTTTCCATATTGAGCATTTCCATTTTGGTCATGTCTTCTACTTCTTCAAACTTAAAGTCTGCAAATTCCTGCTCTCCTGTGTTGTCAAAAAGACTCGCCTGCCCAAATTCTGAACCTGCTTTCTTTTTGTCTTCGTAAGCCATTGCTTCTTCATAATTTTTAAGAAGGGTAGGGCGGTTCTGTCCGAGTTTGTCAAAAGCTCCTGTCTTAATAAGAACTTCTACGGCTTTTTTGTTGATGTCTGCAGAACTCATTCTGTCTATAAAGTCAATGAAGGATTTGAACGGTCCGTTTTCATTCCTTTCCTTTACAATTGCTTCTGCGGCATTTTGTCCCATGCCCTTTATGCCCATCAGTCCAAAGACTATTTTGCCGTCTACAACATCGAATATTGAGTCTGAACGGTTGATATCTGGAGGATCTACAATGATTCCCATCTTTCGGGCTTCTTCAATGTAAACAGGAAGCTTGTCTGTAGATGTGATTTCGTTCGTAAGGTTTCCTGCCATGAACTCCGCGGGTGTGTTTGCCTTAAGCCATGCCGTGCGGTAAGCAACGACGGAATATGCAGCTGCGTGAGACTTGTTGAATCCGTATCCTGCAAACGGAACCATGATGTCAAAGATTTCGTCGGCATGTTCTTTTGAAAATCCCTGCTTTACGGCACCTTCTTCAAACTCTTTCTTTTTTCCCATCAGGACATCAAGCTTCTTTTTACCCATGGCACGGCGGAGCATATCTGCACCGCCAAGGCTAAAGCCTGCAATCTTCTGCGCAACCTGCATGACCTGTTCCTGATAGACCATGACTCCGTAAGTTTCTTTAAGGATATCTTCCAGACATGGATCAGGATAGTGGATGGTTTCTGGCTTCCATTTTCCTTCAATATATTGAGGAATGTAATCCATTGGACCTGGCCGGTACAATGCGTTCAAGGCAACAATTTCTTCAATGCATCGAGGCTTTGCCTGTCGCAGGATTTTCTGCATTCCAGGGGATTCAAACTGGAAGATTGCTACCGTATCGCCCCGGCAGAAAAGATCAAATGTCTTGGAGTCGGTTTCGCTTACGTTTTCCGCACGGAACTCAGGTTCTCCCGGCTTTTTGTGCTTGTTTATGATGTTCTCGACGTAGCGGATGAGTGACAGTGTCTTTAATCCGAGATAGTCGAATTTTACTAGTCCACACGGCTCAATTATGTCCATTGTGTACTGTACGGCAGTTTTGCCAGTCTTGGGATCTTTGAATACTGGCGCCCAGTTTGGCAGGGCAGTTTTTCCAATGACCATGCCTGATGCGTGAAGACCTGTGTTTCGGTTTACGTTTTCAAGCTTAAAGCACAGCCTGAACAAATCTTTGTAGCGGGGGTCATCCTTGTATGGAATGAGCTGACCGCCGTCAGGCATTTTTTCTGTCGGTTCGCTGAATGCATCCTTTAGCTTTGCTTTAGGGTTGTCTGGAATGCATTTTTTGAGCGTTGCAACTTCCGAAAGCGAAATGTCCATGGTTCGTGCAACATCGGCAATTACCTGTTTGGCTTTTAACGTACCGAATGTAACAATGTGCCCTACTTGCGGAATTCCATACCATTCTTCTGTGTGCTGGATTATCCTTTCTCGGAATTCGAAGTCCATGTCAACGTCAAAGTCCGGCATGGACACACGTTCTGGATTAAGGAATCGCTCAAAAATTAGCTTGAAACGGAATGGATCAATGTCCGTAATCGTCATTGCGTATGCAACCAGCGACCCTGCACCAGAGCCTCGTCCTGGACCAATTGGAATTCCGTTCTGCTTGGACCAGTTTATGAATTCCCACACAATCAGAAAGTACCCGGAAAAGCCCATCTTAAAGATGATTCCAAGCTCATACATGGCACGATCTACTATTTCTTTTGTAATTTCCTTGTACCTCTTGCGAAGCCCATCCTGTACAAGATGCAGTACAAATGCATCCTGCGAGACATATTCTTTCGGAATCTGATATACAGGAAGAGTGTCCTTTAGTTCCTGCGTCTTGAACTGGTGGATTGTAAGGTCGCACATTGAAGCGATTTTGAGCGTGTTGTCAATGGCTTCGGGGCACATTGGAAAAAGCTGTGCCATTTCAGCGTCAGTCTTCATGTACCACTGGTCACCTTCAAAATGCATTCTGTTTGGGTCTTTTAAAAGCTTTTTTGTACCGATGCAGACAAGCACGTCCTGTGCTTCTGCATCTTCCCTGCGGCAGTAATGTATGTCGTTTGTTACTACTAGGGGAATGTCAAGGTCATGTGCCAGCTTTATAAGCTTTGGCGCGACAGCCTTTTGGTCTTCAAGGCCGTGGTCCTGAAGCTCTATGTAGTATTTGTCTGGACCGAACAGGTCTTTATATTTTTGTGCCGTCTCATAGGCTCTTTTTTCATCGTTAAAAAGCAGTGCCTTTGGAATTTCGCCCTGAATGCACGCTGAAAGGCAGATGAGTCCTTCATGATAACGCTGCAACAGCTCCCAGTCGATTCTTGGCTTGTAGTACATTCCTTCCGTGTAGGCAATTGATGAAAGCCAGCAAAGATTCCGATAGCCGGTCTCATTTTGAGCTATGAGTATCAGATGGTAATAGTAGGAATGTTTTCCGTTGCGGTTGTATGGAATTTCCTCGTGCTTGGTGTGGTCCCCTTCGGCAACATAAAATTCTTCACCACAAAGGGGATTTATGCCGTTTGCATGGCAGATATGCTCAAAATTCAATATGCCGAACATATTTCCATGGTCTGTGAGTGCAAGTGCCGGCATCTTAAGCTCTTTTGCACGGGCTATGAGGGTATCAAGTTTGCTAGCTCCGTCAAGGAGCGAATAGTCTGAATGTACATGAAGGTGTACGAACTTAGATTCCGGCGTACCTTCCGGAGCATCAGGAAAAACGTGTATGTCTGCCATGAAAAAAAGTATATCACGAAAACTTTTTTTTGTCAGAAATTCAACTTTTCATCCCAAAAAATCGACGTTCATCCCAGTTTTGTTGACAGAACTTGAAATTCAGGTGTAAAATTCATTCAAATTCTCAAGAAAACAGGAAAACTATATTTAAAGATAGTGGACAAAACTGTTATAGGAGGCTGTATGTCAGTAAAAAATGTTAGCAAAAAGTCCTTCACGGGTATTGACAAAAATTGCGTAAAATGTTATGGGGGGGGGGTACTTTGTAAAACAGTAAAACCGCTAAAAGCGGCGCTTTTCAGTGCGTTACTCCTTTCCTTTCTATTATTAAGCACTACATTCATTTCATGTGCAGGAGCAGGTTCCACTAGTCCAATTGATGGAGAAGCAGAGGGAGCCTCTATAGCAATACAGATTCAAAACACAAGTTCAAAAACCTTGTATGAAAAAAGTGAAGTTGAAATTTTCACAGTAACAATAACTTCTAAGTCATACACAAAGACAAAAACTGCCAACAGAGGTGAAACTCTTGTATTTGACAGCATTCCATTTGGACATTATGAGGTAACGGCAGTAGGGAAAAATTCAGCAGGAAATATAACTGCAAAAGGAACAACTATTGCAGACATTAATACACATGCAGTAATAAAAGTTCACATAACGCTTCACAGAACAGAATATGGCATTATTTCATATAAAAAGAATACAAGTGACGGTGATATGTCAAATTATACGACACAAAAAGTTACTTTTGGGTATAAAGCTTCAAGACCATCAAATCCAACACAGACTAATGCAAAATTTGTAGGTTGGTATACGTCAGATGATGGAGGAACAACACTTTCTACCGCTTATGACTTTAACAGCACTGTTAATTCTGACATTACTCTATACGCAAAATGGAAATATACAGGTTTTGAGGGAACTCTAGCCCAGCTTACAAATTTGGAATTTGAACCTAACACAGCAGCTTCTCCATATACAATAAAAATTACAGGTTCCTCAAACGGTGAGGTTGCAAGCATTGCAAATACAGTGGGAAGCAAAGGAATTTACGTCAAGATTGATTTATCTGAAAGTGGCATAACTGTAATAAGTTCAACAGATGCAGGCGGTACTCCAAGCGGTTTTACAGCAAACAGTACTAATAATATGGGAACATACTTAAAAGAAGTTGTCTTACCGTCTGGACTTCAAGATCTTGGACACGGTGCTTTCAGCGGATGTTCAGCATTAACTTCTGTAGGAACAATACCTTCTTCTATTGGATACATTGGAGAACGTGTTTTTGAAGGCACAAGCGTATCTTCATTAACTTTTGAATGGGACAGGACCTGGCAAAGAAACTGGAACGCCCGTGGAAACGAAGATACAGGACCTCATCAATGGTCAGGAGGTATATCGATTGGTATTATAAATACTGACAGTACTTATGGTTACAGGTATAACTATACACCAAGATAATACTGCAATCGGCAAGTAAATTAACAAACTTACATGCAAAAATAAAAAAGGCTTCGGCATAGGAAACTGCACACCGAATGCAGACACCATAACCGAAGCCTTTTTTTGTCTATATGATGTTATACAACAGTTTCTGCAGTTAATTCTGCTGTCAGTTCCTCTATCTTTTCCAAAGACAATCCAATAGCTTGTGAAATTTGTTCATGTGTCAAGATATTCATTGCAAGTAGTTTTTTTGCATCTTCTTTAGCCTTCGCTTCGACGCCATCTTCAAAACCTTCCTGACGGCGGTTGCGGTCATATAATTCTTGATCAAATTCTGTAAGACTCATATTCAAAACCTCCAATTTCTGCATTTTAAAATATCCGTCCAGCAGATTATTCTCTATGGCATATTCCAATGATTCTTCTATGGCTTTATCTTTTGATATGTTTGCATTGAGGTTCTGCGACAACAAGTGACCCACTCGTCTACAACGTAGACACTGTTGCGGACTCAAAGCCTGCCGACCCTACAAAGACTGGTGCAACATTCCTGGGATGGTACACGGGAACCGTAAGCGGAAGCGGTGCTACGGCTACTGTAACTTACGCCTCAACCGCATATAACTTTACGACTAAGGTGACATCCAACATTACGCTTTACGCAAAGTGGGATTCGCGTGAAATCACTTACGTAAGTGACATTGCTCTTGGCACGGACTACACCGCCGCAACAGGAGCATACAAGTATTACCCTGCAAGTGGATGGCCTTCGGCCCAGATGCCTGCTCCGACACACACAGGACTTACTTTTGCAGGATGGTACAAGAACAGGAGCGAGGACGGAAAGACATATTCAAATAAGGTCACTTCGATTGCGGCCAACAGCGGAGAACTGACGCTGTACGCAAAGTGGACTGCAAAGGTAACGTTTGACAGCATGGGAGGCAGTGCCGTTACCGCACAGGATGTAATATACAACAAAACGGCAACTGCTCCGACGGCACCGACAAAGACTGGATGGACTCTTGCTGGCTGGTATACGGGAACGGTAAGCGGAAGCGGTGCTACGGCTACTGTAACTTACGCCTCAACAGCCTTTGACTTTGCTGAAACTGAAATTACAGAAAACATTACGCTGTATGCAAAGTGGGGGCTTGATATAAGCGGATTGAGCGGCTACCTTGCAGGTCTGCCGGCAGGAAGCAAGGAAGAGCCGAACGTGCTGCCACCAATAACCGGGCTTACGGCAAGCAACTGGACTCAGATAAAGGCTGCATTGACAGCCAACAGCACGAAGTTTGTAGACCTGTCTGCAACTGCACTGCCGGAGGGCATTACCTCAATGAACCGAGGATTCGAGAACTGTTCAAAAGTTGTGGCAGCGCCTGCAATACCTGATACAGTCACGAGCATGTATTACTGTTTCTCTGACTGCAGCAGCCTGACGACAGCTCCTGCAATACCTAGTGGTGTCACAGACATGAGTTACTGTTTCAAAAACTGCAGTAGCCTGACGGGGGAAATTGTCATTAATGCAGAGATTACGGATACTTCGAAGTGGAGCGATGCATTTACAAATGTACCTTCCAGTGTAACGGTAAAAGTAAAGACTGGGATGAAGAGTGTAATTGAGACTTCAGCCAGTTCTGATTCAAGCCCCTATACTTTAAACTGTAATATTGTAGAAATGCCTTAAAGCACATGGTCTGACGGACTAAAAATAAAAGGCTGTCCCAGAAGCAAAAAGCTTCACTCGGACAGCCTATTTTACTTTTCATCTTGCGTACTGTACGCTAAACTTCTTGCAAAGTTGCCTCTTTTGCCAGCTTTGCTGCCATCTCAGCTGCTAGATCTTCAATCTTTTCAAGTGGCAGTTCCACAGCCTGTGCAATCTGCTCGTGAGTACCAAGCTTCATTACAAGCATGTTTCTGG
>CAMVHR010000090.1 GCA_947167345.1 uncultured Treponema sp. | reverse complement strand
TTTGAGGAACAGCAGTTTCCTTTGCAATCTTTGCAGGGTCAGGGGAAAATTTCTTGTCCTTCCACCACATAGACTTTTTTTCCTTTACATACTCATAACCTTCATAATAATCTTCAAGCCATTTTTCAATCGTATAGTCTTTGATAGAAATTCCATTGACACCCGCCATAAAACTCTTAACATTTTCATATGTGCAATTTGTAGTTACAAGAACAACAAGAGGATTGCTTTCTGTAATGTACTTCTTTACCCAGGCAATAGCATCTTCTCTTGTTATGCTTCGGATAGTGTCGTAATAATTGTAATAATAATCAGCAGAAGCCCTTGCCCAGAAACTTCTTAATGATGACAAAAGACCTTCAGCCGACTGAGTGTTCTTAAGGCGGGAAGCCTGCATCTTGCTGATTATAAGTTCTTTCTTTTCAGGAGAAAATGCATATTTCTTACTTACAACAGTAGGAATCTGTTTTTTTATAATCTCATCAAGCAACAAGTCATCTACCATTTCTACCAAAAGACTTATAGAGAACAGACTTCCAGAACGTCTGCCAGAAAACGATACATCAATGTCACCTGCATTAAAAAAACCGTATCTCTTCAGTTTGAGAATTGCCTGCTTAAAGTCCTCTCCGTCTTCATCAAGAAGGGCAGCAAGGTAAGCTGCTATACATGAATCTTTTTCATCAAAGCCTAAATCCGGTGCACGGAAAATAATGTTTACCTGCTTCATTATAGATTCAGTATTATCAAGAATTACAGCAGCCTTCTTTCTTGCTTCCAAAGGATTTTTGTTTAGTTGCGGCGGTAGTTCCGGAGCCTTGTTGCCATTGTTGCTCCAAGTTCCAAAAATCTTTTTGGTCATGTCGTAAGCTTCTTCAGGTGTAACGTCACCACCAATAAACAATGCAGAGTTTGCAGGAATGTAATACTTACTCTGCATGTCACGCATCTGTGCAACAGTTGCATTCTTTACAACATCAACGGCACCTGCCGTATCAAGACGGTACGGAGCATCAGGGAACATGTTTTTATCAACATAAAACGAAGCATAAGAGCCGTCACCCTTAGTCTCGCCCTGAATTTCAGAAAGAACAACTTTCTTTTCATTTTCCAATTCCTGCTCATTCATAAGAGGAGCGCGGATTGCAGCATTCCAGAACGCCATGCCGTTTTCAAGCTGGTCAGACGGCAATGTAAAATAATAATGAACACAGTCAATTTCTGTGTATGCGTTCCATTTTGAAACACCCATATCCTTTACAGCACGCTGTACAGCAGCAGAATTAGGATACAAATCATTTCCCTTAAACATCATGTGTTCATAAAGATGAAAAAGCCCTGCTGTCTCAGGAGTCTGGGTGTCGGCTCCGGCCTTTACGGCAATCTCAATGTAGACAAGCGGAACAGAATGATTTTCTGCAACGAACAATGAAAGTCCGTTATCCAGTTTATACTGGTACAAATCATCTATAGGTGTCTTTTCCGCAAAAACACTGACTGCGGAGGTCAGCACTAAGGCAACGGTTGCTGCCAACAAATTTTTTAAAAGCTTCATAACTAGCCTCTCTTTTAAATATAGGGGTGTCCCTATTTATAGAAACGATAACTTATGAATAAGGTTACAAATTCTGTTGTCAGTAATGCATAAATATGCTAAAGTCGAGGAATGAATAACACAAACTTAGAAAAATTAAATGGACTTGGTTTTAAAAAGATAGGCATTAATTGGCTTGGCAAAATAGGGAGATATTATTTTGAAATACAGGACAAACAGGACTCAGAAGAAGAACTGATTGTATCATTAAACCTTGCCCCTAATACAGAAAAAAGCAAACTCTTTGAATATCTTGATAATTTGGAAAATATTAAAGACTATTCAAAATTTGAAAATAAAATAAGCATTATATATGAAGAAAGTGAAGATGAAACAGACGACATAAGCACATTTTTAAAAGGTCTGTGTTCAAACCTTGAAGAAGTTGAAGGCAGGTGCGTCTGTGGAAACTGCGAAAACACAGAATATCTTTCATATTATATAAGTAACAATTCATACTCACTTCTTTGCGAAGAATGTGGCACAAAAGCTATAAAGAACTTTGAAGCAAGCAAGAATGCAAACACAAATTATGTAAAGGGCTTTATTTTCAGCCTTGTAGGAGCAATACTCGGTTCTGCATTATGGATAGTTTTAGGCGCAATAGGTTTCTACGCATCAATTGCAGGTCTTTTCATTGCATACTGTGCATTCAAAGGTTATGAAATGGCACAAGGAAAATTCACAAGAAAAGGAATTATCCTTAATGTTGTTGCCATTGCAATTGCATTCATTCTGGCTCAGTATGCTGGTTTATTTTTGGAGTTCATCAAAGAAACTCCAAGCCTTAAGGGAGAACCAAAGCTTGCATTGCAAACCTTCCTTTTAATAACTCCATACATGTTCACAGACATTGAATTTATAAAAGGTCTGTTGCCAGATTTAGGACTCGGAGTTTTGTTTGTAACCTTAGGAACTTACAGAATGATAACAAACAATTACAAAGCCGCCAAACTTGCAGAAAGCATAAAAATCGAAAAACTGGAACTGTAGTTTTACTAAAAAATGTAATCTAAGAGTCATAAGATTGTTATTCTTTCTGTATGAAGAAACTAAAATATCTGTATTCGCTTATTTACCTTCTCATTCTGTTTGCGGTTACAAGCTGCGCACCGTCCATAACCATAAAATCACGAGCAGACAACCGCGTTGATATGGAATTTGACATTAAGGCTGGACAAGTTCTAAAAGAACTTCTTGACATGTATGGAATTCCATTTAATGACAAGGAAACTCTTGAAAGAATAAAAAACGGCATGAAGGACAATACATTTTATAATGTAAAGGCAACGGCTACCGGTGAAGATTCTTTTTTAGTAACAGGAACCGTCCTGCCGGTTTCAACACAAGACGTTGTACAAAGAAAAGACAGTCAACTTACTCTTAAACTGTCACCAGAAACAATACTTTCATTTGTGCAGTCCCTTCCAGAAGAATTCCAGATGTACCTGAGCATGCTTGCAGCACCTGTGTTTACAGGAGAGAGAGCAACACAAGAAGAATATCTGGAACTCATTCAAGCCCTTTACGGACAGCCGCTTGCAGATGAACTTGAAAAATCAAGCCTTAAGATTGTACTTGAATCACCGGCAGGGAAAAAAGAAACTTTTAGCCTTCCCCTAGTTGATTTTTTTACAATGACAGAAGAAAAAACATTTTCTATACGATACTAATAAAATCACTCTAAAATAATAGAGCTGTTTGGAATCGATAAAAATATCAGACTCCAAACAGCTCTTTTTGTTTTTGTATATTATGTAAAACTTAGAATTCTTTTCCCAAAGGGCTTTCACCACCAAAGATTGCAACTTCAATAATGTCAAACAAAGGATAATCCTTATAAGACACTACATAAGAAATTTGTCCAGCAGATTCAGGAACATCAATACCAATACTTGTTCCCTTGTAAATAAGTTTTGTACATGAATCGTATTCATTTCCGTTTTTCAAATGAAAAACGCCAAGAGGTGCATTAGCAACAAATGTTTCTCCACGTTTTTCCAGCAAATATGCAGTACAATCAAAATCCTGACCAGTGCTGTTTACAATTCTCAGCTGATTATAAACACGTTCTGTTCCATCAACAGTAAACTTGATATGCTCTGCCCCCAAAGCAGACAGACAAAACAACATGCTTAAAACAGTTAATACAATTTTCTTCATTTTCTACTCCGTTTATTGTATTTTTTTAGAAAACTATACTAAACTTTGCAGAATTATGCAAGACTCTTTTAAGAAAGCTCAACTGTCAAAAGATTCTTTCTTATAACTCTTCATCATTCATCAGAACGATATTCCTTTGTAAACTCTTTCAAAAAACGCTTATAACAGTCAGGACCTGTCAGTTTGTAATATTTCTCGCCCAGTATATCAACATATTCTCCGTCAAAGTTACAAGTTACAGGATACCAGTCATTTTGAAACTCATAGTTTTTTCCGTCATACGAAATAGTCTTAAGCTTAACAACTTCAATCATTCCGCCGCCGTTAAAATACCATTCACCGTCTTTGAATGAAATAACAAGTTCATCAACACCAAAGTCTACATAATCTTTTCCCCAAGGAGTGTCGGTTTCATACATTTCTTCTGGAATAGACTCAGGGGGTTCATCCTTAACATAAATTCCTGCAAGAACTTTCCAAGCCCTCTCATCAGGTTCCCATTTAAACTCTGGAATGTTAGCATCAGAACGCTTGTCCGATAAATCAATCCAGTCATAAGGAAGAGGTCTTACATCATCTGACTGTTCAGAAGTTTCTTCTATAGAAGGGTCTGTTGCTTCAACAGTTGAAGAAACTTCATTAGAAGTGACTTCATTAGAAGCCTCTTCTAACAAAGCTATATTTCTTTTTTCCTTGCAGGAAACAATCATTATACTAGCGGCTAAAACCAAAAATGCTATTCTTTTCATAATACCATGATATACCCTGTAAACCTAAAAATGCAAGATCTGTGCAATTGACAATCCACAAAAACTCAGCTAACTTTAAACTATGAATCTTCATCAAATAAAAATCGGTGAAACTGTAAGCGTAAAAAAACTAGGCGGAAACGGCGAACTCAGACAACATTTTCTTGACATGGGCATCATTCCGGAAGCACAAATTACTCTTGTAAAATATGCACCACTGGGCGACCCGATGGAATTTCGTTTGCATGGCTACGAACTTACACTTCGTGTTGCCGATGCAGAAAAAATTGAAGTAGAAGCCGTCAAAGAGACAGAACAAATAAAGACACAAACACAAATTCAAGAGCTTTCAGTAAACGCAGAACATCCCGGACTTGGTGAAGGTGGAAAGTATCATGATAAAAAAGAAGAAAAGCCACTTCCAGAAGGAACAATACTTTCCTTTGCCCTTGTAGGAAATCAGAACTGCGGCAAGACAACACTTTTCAATAAACTCACAGGTTCTAACCAGCACGTAGGAAATTTTCCAGGCGTAACTGTTGACAGAAAATCAGGCATAATCAAAGGGCATGCAAACACAATAATAACAGACCTTCCTGGAATCTATTCCATGTCGCCTTACACAAGCGAAGAACTTATTTCCCGCGATTTTGTTTTGAATGAAAAACCTCATGCAATCATAAATATTGTAGACGCAACAAATATTGAACGTAATCTGTATCTGACAATGCAGCTTTTGGAACTGAACATTCCACTAGTAATCGCACTGAACATGATGGATGAAATGACAGCCAACGGCGGTTCAATTGACGTAAACAAGATGGAGCACATTCTTGGAGTACCAGTCGTTCCAATTTCAGCAAAGAAAGGACAAGGTATAGAAGAACTCATTTCCCACGCACTGCATGTTGCAAAATTTCAAGAGCGTCCTCTCCGTCAGGATTTCTGTGGAAAAGAAGACAAGGGAGGTGCAGTACATAGAGCACTTCACGGAACAATACACCTTATAGAAGACCATGCAGAAAATGCAAAAATTCCAGTACGTTTTGCAGCAACAAAACTTCTGGAAGATGACAAACGGATTCTTCACAAGCTAGAGCTTGATGTAAACGAAAAAGAAATGCTTGAACACATCATATTGCAAATGGAAAAAGAGCGCAACCTAGACAGAAGTGCCGCCATCGCAGACATGCGTTTCAGTTTTATTTACCGCCTTTGCGACTTCTGCGTAAAGAAACCTCACGAAAGCAAAGAAAGAGCAAGAAGTCAAAGAATAGACAAAATTCTTACAGGAAAATGGACCGCAATTCCATGTTTCATTGCAATAATGGCTGGTGTTTTTTACCTCACCTTTAATGTTATAGGAGCATGGCTGCAAGGATTTTTGGAACAAGGCATTGAACTTCTTACAACTGTCTGCGACTCAACCTTGGCTTCAATAGGAGTAAATAAAGTTCTTCACAGCCTCATAATCGAAGGAATATTTGCAGGGGTTGGAAGCGTTCTTTCTTTCCTGCCAATAATCGTAACCTTGTTTTTCTTTCTGTCCATGCTGGAAGATTCTGGATACATTGCAAGAGTTGCTTTTTTTATGGATAAGCTTCTTAGAAAAACAGGACTTTCCGGACGAAGCATTGTACCACTCCTAATAGGCTTTGGCTGTTCTGTTCCTGCCATTATGTCAACAAGAACACTTCCAAGTGAACGCGACAGAAAAATGACAATTCTTCTTACTCCGTTTATGAGCTGTACTGCAAAGCTTCCAATTTATGCTTTTTTCATAAATGCATTTTTCCCAAAGCATGGAGGACTGCTCATGACAGGTCTTTATTTTTTGGGAATTATTGTTGGAATTATAATTGCACTTTTATACAAGAGAACTATTTTTAAAGGCGAAGCTGTTCCTTTTGTAATGGAGCTTCCTAATTACAGAATGCCTGGTATTCGCAATACCGCACAACTTTTATGGGAAAAGGCAAAGGACTTTTTACAGCGTGCCTTTACGATAATCTTTATTGCTACAATTGTTGTTTGGTTCTTGCAAAGTTTTAACTGGAAGCTGCAGGTTGTAAACGATGCAGAAAGAAGCATGCTGGCATCAATTGCACGTCTTATTTCCCCAATCATGAAGCCTGTAGGTCTTGGCAACTGGCAGATTTCTGTTGCACTTGTAAGTGGCTTTATTGCAAAAGAAAGCGTTGTCTCTACTCTTGAAATTCTGTTTACCGGCGGTGTTCAAGCCATGCTAACTCCTTTAAGTGCGGCAAGCCTTCTTGTGTTCAGCCTGCTCTACAGTCCATGCATTGCGGCCATTGCCTCGGTAAAACGAGAACTTGGCTCAAAATGGGCAGTCACTTTGGTTATCTGGCAGTGTACCATAGCATGGCTCTGCTCGCTGGCAGTTTATAGTATCGGACAAGCGATTATATAAAACCTTACACCGTACATACCGCATATAAAGGAATATTTTCCATCCACTCTTGATTGCAATAAGGGAGGAGTGAAAACCTTACAGAATGTGCTGGTTTAAATTTTTCGTAAAAAGCTTTAAGACGTTGAGAACGAACATTTGTCTGAGCTTTTACTTCTATAGGAATAACAGAGTTTTCTTTCTGAATTAAAAAATCTTGTTCAAAAGTTGCTTTTTCTGTTCCGTAGTAATAAGGCGTATATGAAGTTGAACTTACGATTTCCTGTA
>CAMVHR010000089.1 GCA_947167345.1 uncultured Treponema sp. | reverse complement strand
CACAACTTGAATATAAGACTCGTGCAGAAATGCTTGTAGATTTTATTGAAGCATTAGTAGAATTGTTTCCAACTTGCAAAGCTTTAATTTTTGAAAATTCAAAAAAAATGATAACTCGTCAAAGTGTTCTGGATTGCAAGCTTCCAAAAGAGATGCGCTTCATTAATTATGCAGTAAATGTCCGACTTTTTAATATTCAAGATTCTCAAGATATGATAATAGATACTGTAGGAATGATTACATTATTTTTACCAGATTTACAATATCACTTTCATAATATAGATCCAAATTATGTAGTTTATCATGCACGAAATGTTTTATCATATATTTACGACAATGATAATCCTATAAAATCAGGTGACCATATTGATGGATTACAAAATGGAGAAATGAATGAAGATATTCAATGGTTTGTAGAATATGAAAAATCTCTTATTCAACCGACACGTGAAGTATTAGACATAAATATGGGAGAGTTTGCATCGGAAAATCGTAAAAAAAAATAATCACATAACAAAGCTTCAAAGCGGATGTCGCGGTCAAGCCGCGCCACCGTTTAAGCAATTGTTATGTGGACGCCCGCACTGGGGCGCATGGAGGTGGAATATGAAGAAACTGTTTTTCGCTCTAATATTTGGATTACTTTCAACTTTTATTTATGCTGCACCATTTGGCCTAAAAATGGGTATGACAATAGAAGAAATTGCAGAACAGTGTGAAGAAGAACCTTCTTTTGTAAAAGATGATATATACCTTGTTAAGCCCATAAAAAAACATCCTCTTTTTTCATATTATGCCGTCTATGTAAATGAAAAAACAGAATTGTATCAAATTCGAGCAATATCTGACTCTATGACTTGTAATGCTTATGGAACAGAAATTCAAAATGCTTTTAATAGTGTAAAAGATAGAATTTCAAAAACTTATGGAAAACCAAGAATAATAAATAAACTTTCATCAGATACACTGTGGAAAGATGATAAATATTGGTTTGAAGCCTTAAACGATGGTGCAAGACAACTATCAGCAATTTGGGGAGAAAAAACTGAACTAGAAGATGGATTATTGAGCGTTGCTCTGGATTGTGTTGCTGATAATTCATCTTTCCATTGGGATGATGCTCATTTAGTCTTGTATTATTATTTTAATAATGCATCTTCTGTAGAAGATGAACAAGATGAAGTTTTTTAGAAAGGAATATTTTATCAGCAAGTCAAGCTTGCTGATAAAATTAATATAAATATTTATAGGACAATAAATGGCAAAGAAAATTTGGTTTAGCAAACCTTTGGCTAGACAATGGGACATATATCTAAAAAATTATAAATATTATCATGAAAATGTAGAGAGATTCTTTAATAGAATGTTGCAGAAATTAAATAATCCCTTTCAAGGCTGGCAGAACAACCAATTAAATACTTTTGTATGGAGTCTTTGGTATTTCGATGCAACAAAAAAAATGTTGCATTTATATTTTGTAGATAAAAGCCTAAAAGAATTTCTTGAAAATGTTCCACTTGCTGATTTAGACGGTATTTCAAAATATATTGATGAAAATGGCCTAATAACAGACCAAGGCATCTTACAGTTAAAGTATTTTCCATTCGGAATACATATTCCATATGAAAATAAATATAAAGCTTTTGCTTTTGGATTAATGAATAATCAGTTTAATCAGATGGTTTTATCTTGGGCAGTCGAAAATGGCGGTGCATGGTGTTCAGAGCTAAACTACAAAGAATTACTTGAAAAGGATACAGAAGAAGCAAAAGAAATTACCAAAATATTTAGACTCGCAATAAATACAATTGCATATATGGAAGCGTTTCCTGAATGTGTAAAAGAAGGTGTACCAGAATTTGTAAAAGAGCCCACAGAAGATAATTCTATTACCCTTGAAATTGCAGAAAAGGTTTTGGAACCTATTCAACAATCCGAAAGTGGAAAAATAATTTCTCCACATTTTAGAAAAGGATATTATAAACGACTTTCATCTGATTTTTATAAAAATAAAAAAGGTCAAATAATTTTTGTTTCGGAAACAATGGTAAATGGCAAGGCAAAGACTGTATATACAACAGAGCGAATAAAAGATATAGATAGTCTTTGAAATATATCACATAACATGGTTTTCAAAACCGATAAAAACTTTGTCACAAAAGTTGCTCTCCGTGGCTTTACGCCACCGCAACTTTTGCGCCAATTTTGCCCGTCGGGCAAAACCGTTTTTACGGTTTAAAACGCTAGTTATGCTCACACGCCACAGGCGTGATAAAAAAAAATTAAGATAATGGAGAAAGCTATGAAAAAATTATTTTGCTTAGTATTGTTGATTTGCTGTTTGGTGCCAGGTTTTTCAAGCGAAAGAATAAGTGTTTTTATTGATATTTCAGGTTCAATGGATAGTCAGCTATCAGATATTAAAAAGTATGTGACAGAAGAGTATATTCCGTCATTAAAGCCTGATACAGAACTGAAAATCTACAAATTTTATGGAAAAATCCGTCCTCCGATTTATGATGGAAATCTAAACTCGGAATCAAAAATTTCTTGGGCAAAAAATCAAGTAAATTCTTTGGTTGCTAATGGGCCATGGACAAACATTGAAGCTGTGCTTGATTATATTTCCGCAAATTGCATTGATTATGGGGATAAATTTATTATTCTAACTGATGGAAAAAATGAGGCTGATGAATATTCTAATGCTTTTGAAATAACAGATACCGTGATAAAAGAAAAGCTTGGAGAAAATGCAAGTCTAATATCTCATGGAAAATGGAAAACTGTCGAATTTACATATGCACAGAAAAAAATTAATGTGGATGTTACACCGCCTATTACTGTTCAAAATCAGGAGACATCAGATAAAACAGAAAAAATGCTTCTCCATGAAAATTCTGATAAGACTATTTCTAAAGGAAGCTTCAATTTTAAGTTATTATTAATACCATTACCATTAATTCTAATTATTTTGCTTATAATTTTATTTGCTAAAATCGGAAGTTCTGGTTCAAGTTCGTCTTCCGATATGAAATTTGTTAATACTAATAATGTAAAGCTTAATATTGAAAAGTTCTCAGAAAGCAATGTCTCGGAAATAAAATGTGCATCAATAGCTACATCAAACGATGATGGAAAAACAACAAAAATGAAACAACGCCAAGATGAGATTCAAAAAGAAATTTTCGAATATGCAGAAAAGGAAGGATTAACAAAAGATGGAAATGGGGCAATTGCCGATGGAATTTCGAATATAAAAGGATATAACAAGTGTCCTCACAAGGTCTCAATAGTGAATAAAGAAGCTAATGAACCTGGCGGTGGAGGATATGCAATGACAGAAGGCTGGACAAAAGAAAATTTAAACAGTTCTACGCAAAAAAATACAGAAGTAATTGCTGCGATTTTGCAAGGTAAAATAGAAGATCCATCAAATACTTCCATCGAGGAGCATATGAATAGTTCAAATTATGCAATTGGTGATTCTAATTATGTAAATACATCAAAAATCACTGCAGGAAATAGAACGAAAACAGACGAGCTTTTAGAAAAAGGGAAAAAATGGGCACCTATAGTAAAGAAACAAATGGAAAATGCAGATTCTGAATTAATTTATTGTGGCGGCGATGGAGTTTTACAGAATCTTGAGAAAACATTGCAAATTAGCAAGGGAGAATCAATTTATAAAGGAGAATCATCATTAATTAAGGGTGTTTATAAAATAGACGGGAAAATTTATATTGATGCCTGTCATCCTGATTTTTTGCGCTATCAGAGCAAAGACGTAAAAATGCAATTTTTCAAAGAATTAGCAAATATAAGGAATGGAAAGTACTAATTATATTCTCTTGACAGATATATCTGTATCACATATACTATATATATGATACAGTCGTTTGGAGATTCCGAAACTGAAAAAGTTTGGAATGGACAGAAATCGAAAAAAGTTCCGCCGGATATCCACAAGAGAGCATTTGCAAAACTGCTTATTATTCATTCTGCGGAATCAGAAGATGATTTAAAGATTCCGCCAGGAAATAAATTTGAACATCTTGTGGGAAATTTAAAAGATTATTGTTCGATAAGAATCAATAATCAGTGGCGAATACAGTTTAAGTTTCAGAACAATGAAGCTTATGAAGTTCAGATAGTGGACTACCACTAAGGAGACTACTTTATGGATGAAAAATTTGAACTGCCAAAAATTGGCGATATTCTTATGGAAGAATTTTTAGAACCTCTTGAAATAACACCTTATCGTCTTGCAAAAGATTTGGGGGTATCAACAAGTTCTATCCTGGACTTAGTTCACAATAAAAGAAAAATTTCTGTAGAAATGTCTCTCAGACTTTCTAAATATTTTGGAACAACTTCAAAATTTTGGCTTAACATGCAGAATGAACTTGACTTGAGAGAAATACAGGAAAAACTTGGAAATGATTTAGATAAAATTCCAAGTTGTAAACAAATAGCATAACAAAGGTTCGTAGCCGACAAACCGGTCAAGCCGGTTTGCGGTTTAAGCAATTGTTATGCTGACACCTCAGTGAGGTGCTATAATATAAAAGTATTAGGAGTAAAAAATGAAAATTGAAGAGAGTGCAACAAAACTATCTAGAAATCCATTGGGGATAATAGCCTTATTTATATTATTAATATATGGGTTTGCAACTTTATTATTTGGCTTTGTAGGAGATGGACTTACAAAAAATCAAAAATGGTGTTTCGTATTATTTTTAATTATATTTCCTGTTATTGTTTTATTTGTTTTTGAACACTTAGTTGTTAAACATCATAGAAAACTATATGCCCCTGGTGATTTTAAGGATGAAAAATACTTCATGCAACCATTATCTGAACAAGAAGTATCTGATAAAATATCTAAAGAAGTAGATGCACAAGTTGAAAACTTAAGAGAAATTGAAGACCCCAAAAAATCAGAATCAACTGTTAAAAAAGAAGCATTAAGAAAATCTGCTATTTCGCATATTTTAGAATTAAAGAAAAAAAGAGAAGAATATACAAAATTGGCATTAGACTATTATTCACAAAAATATGATTATAAAATTGAAAAACATGTTTTCTTTGATGTGATGAATAGAAAATTTGACTTTGATGGTGTCTCTATAAATGATAATTCATGTCATTTTTTTAATGTAAAATATCAACCTACAGGTCATATATTACAACAATCAATTGATTCAATATTATTTAATTCAATATCTGTAATGGAAAAATTAAGAAAAACAAATTTATATGAAGAATATAGATTTAGAACAACAATAATAATAGTTGTCGATACAGACGATCGAGAAGAAAAAAGAAACATAACCTCCGAAATTCGAAATATGGTTGCTACCGATTTGATAAGAGTTGGTATAAAAGTTTTATCTGTTTCTGATATAAAAGCTTCTGATTAATCTAATAGCATAACAAAGGTTCGTAGCCGACAGCGGGTCGAGCCCGCTGCGGTACAACCAGTTGTTATGTGGACGCCCGCACTGGGGCGCTGGTTGAGAATATGAAAGTATATAATTTCAAGTCAATAAAAGGTATTGAAAAAGAAGGAATACTTTTCTCGGATGGATTCAAAATTATTTTTCAAGATTGTATAAACGGTTTTGGAAGACATTACAATTCTTTTAAAGTAACAAAAAACTGTATAGCAGAAAGAAATATTCTAGCTCAACCACCATATTTTCTGTTTTATTTAGACAACATGAATGTAAAAATAATATTTGATTGTAAAGGATTATTTTCGAAGAAAAAGAATATTAAACTTTTTCAATATTTCCAATTCGAAATTAAAAATCTTGGATATAAAACATTCGATCTAACGTGACAATAAGGAATATTTTTTCAGCAAGTCAAGCTTGCTGAAAAAATGAATTAAAGTTTTAAGATATGAAGAAGAAGCGATTAAATAAGCAAAAAGAAGTTTCTGAAACAGGAGAAATACTCCGATTCATAAATTATATATTTATTATAATTGCAGCGATATTTATGTTTCTTCTCAAAATCGATACTGTCGCTTTTCTTTTTATAATAATATGTTTAATAAACATTTTTTTCATTAATTTATATACGAAAGAAATAAAGCTAAAGAGAAATAATAAAATTACATTAAAACAAAACAAGCATTGGTTTATTGTATATCAAATTGGTTTGGTAATTGGTATAATAATTTTAATTCTATTTGAATTGAAATTATTAAATAAATAAAAATCACATAACAAAGGTTCGTAGCCGACACCGGATCAAGCCCGCTGCGGTACAACCAGTTGTTATGTGGACGCCCGCACTGGGGCGCTTGTGGAGAAAGAAATGAATTTATTTAAAAGTGGTAAGAAAAATTCATATATACTTTCTGAAAAAGATAAACGCTGGAATAAATTTATTGAAGATGTATGTTTTAGAGATTTATCCTCATTATCCACAATTCAGAGAAAAGCAGTAATTTGTTTCAACTATGATGCAGAAATGAATAATGGTGGATTTAGTTTATACAAAGATTGTTATCCAGATACAAATTCAACAGAATTGAAAGAAGCCTTAATCGAAATAAGCAACGAAGATATTGCCAATAATTATATAAAGGCTTTTGAAGAAGGTGAAAAAGACGATTATACGGAAACTGATATGAAGTACGGAACATTTTCTCCTTCTCTTTGTGAATACTTGCAAGAATATGTCGAAAAAAATAAAGATTGTATATTTGATTAAAATGGAATATTTTTTCAGCAAGTCAAGCTTGCTGAAAAAATTAATTTAACTTTAGGGCTAAGACGAAGACGTATTTCGTGAATTTTAAATGAAAATAATTATTTTATTTGCTTTATTATTTCTTTTTATTATAGTTTTTCTTGCCGTCTATTTTTCAATAGGCAAAGAAATGCAAAAAAGAGTTAAGATGCAAGAAGAAAGAATAAAAGATTTAGCTTCTACAGAAGAAGGAAGAAAAATTCTTGAAAAGGAAAGTGAGATTAGAGAAAAACAATATAAAAAATATGTTTCAATTGCTTCAGTCGGATATTTTATAGTGTATTTACTGTTTTTCTTCTTAGGCATATATGGAACATATACTGGCATCGAAAAACTAAGAAATGGTATAAATTTTAAAGATATCGTTTTTATGGACAAAGGCTTTTATTTGTTTTCACCATTTTTACTTGTTGGTTCTTTTATCTATTTAATAAAAGTGATAAAAGAAATAAAAAAGAAAAACACATAACACATATAAGGCCCCAAGTTGTCAATACTAATTCTAAAAAAAAACAAC
>CAMVHR010000088.1 GCA_947167345.1 uncultured Treponema sp. | reverse complement strand
ACCACGGTTCGCAGATTTTAAAAAACACTTTTTAACATTTTGGACAGGAATGATTGAATATAAAAGACAAATAAAATAAATAAAGGAGAATATTTAAGAAAGCAAGTCGAGCTTGCTTTCTTAAATGAAATTGAACTTTAGGGCGGAACAAGGAAGCGGTAGTACGCGGCTTTACGCCGCTTAGGAAAAGTATAATAATAGAAGCATACGCTTCAATTGGTTGTACAGAATGTTCTTAAAGAAAAAAGGATTTAAGAAATCCAATTCTGTATAAGAAATATATTTGTCATAACAAAGGTTCGTAGCCGACAGGCAGTCAAGCTGCCTGCGGTACAACCAGTTGTTAGGCGGACGGGCTATTGGCCCGCTTGTGTTACAAGAAAAATCCTCCAACATTTTTCTAAAAATAATTATAAAATTTTAAGGAGAAATTTTATGAAAAAAACAATTTTAGCATTATTTATATTAATGCTTGCATGTGCTGCGTTCTGTGAAAATGGAATGGAAGTGAAAATTGATAATTATTCAATAACAGTTCCATCAGGCTGGTTGGCACAGAGAACAGATTCTTCTCCATTGTTTGTGTTGTATTCACCGGTGGAAGAAAATGATGATTTTCAGGAAAATGGAAATTTGTCAGTAGAGCAATTACCTTCAAAATATTCTGTAAAAGGATATCTTGAAAGTTCTCGAGAGTATATCAAAACACTTTATAGTAATTTTAATTTGATTGAAGCCAAAGATAATTATCAGATAATTTCAGGGGAAATAAATGGAACGAAAGTCCAGCAGATACAATTTGTTTTTATGAAAGGTAATATTGCAAATGTATTGACATTTACTTCAAATCCAGAAAATTTTGCCCGTTATCTTGATACTTTTAAGAAGATTCAAAAATCTTTCAAGTATTAAAAAATAAGAATTATCGGATTATTGGGAACTTGACTTATTGTCTGGAATGGAGTATATTCGAAATGTCTATGAGATGTGCATTGTTTTAGGCAAAATGTGCATTGAGACACCAATGCAGGTTGGTTCGCCTTGCCCTAAATAGGAGAAAATCCGAAAAGCAAAGAACCTCAACGCGCCCCTTTTAGGGGCGTTTTTCGTTTATGGAGAATTTATGTCAGGAATAAAATCAAAACTTGATGATTTTATAAGAATTACAAATTGCAAAATGCATTATGAGTTTTACAATGGTTTTATTCTTGAATTTCAATTCAAAAAGACAAATTTTCCACATATGGCAGGTTTGCATAAACTGAAGGATATAAATATCATTCAAATGTATCTGAGGAAAGCCGGTTTTGCAAATCAAATTATATCAAAAATCAAGAAAGGTTCTTTAACAGAATCTGATATAAAAGCCAGTAAGTACTATCCCCTGATAAAAAAACGTTATGAAGAATTTTCTGCGGAGAATTTGTTTAGTTTGTCATATTCTGATGTAATAATTGATTTTGACATTACAAAACTTGCGAAATCCAAACTGACAAAGACAAAATTCATCCTGTTTGAGAAGAATAAAGACAATGAAAATAGACATCTTTGTATAGCTGGCGATGTAGTAAATGGTTTTTATCCAGAAACTTTCTTTTTTGAACCGACAGATTATTACTTAAAAAATCAGACATTGGAAAGAATAAAAAAGTTTCAGATTATTAATAAAGATGGCAGTATATACTTTGAGGATAGATTTTAGGAAATAACGCCTAACATACACTTCAAAGCGGATGTCGCGGTCAAGCCGCGCCACCGTTTAAGCAGTTGTTATGGCGACAGGCCACTGGCCTGCTTTTTTAGGAAGGAATAATGAAAAAAGTATTTTCAATAATTTTATTTATGTTTTTTGTTCTGCATACATTTGCAGATGAACCTTTATTAATTCCAGAAAACTATAAAATTTATTCAAAAAATGAACGATATTTTCTAGACTGTAATACTAAAGAAAATATTACCATATGCTATGAAATTCCATTTATTGAAAATAATGACGAAGTTGAAATTGATTATATATGTGAACCAGAGAATCTTGCTATAGAGAAATGGAAACTAACTGAATGTGGATTAAATGCATATATTTCAAATAACGGTGAATTTTGTGTATTAGATTTCCATGGCGAACTAGTTCCTACTAACGTTTACAAAAACTATGTTTTATTTAAAGTTTATAAAAACGGAAAAGAGCATGGAAAAATTCTACTTTCCGATTTAGTTCAGAAAAAAAAGAATTTACAAAAAACGGTTTCACATAATTATTGGGGAGAAATTAAGTTATTCGAAGATAATGGAATTTTATTTGAAACTGTCGAAGGTGAAAAATGGTTCGATTTTTCTTCGAATATAATTGTCAAAAAATAGAATAAAAAAAGGAATATTTAAGAAAGCAAGTCGAGCTTGCTTTCTTAAATGAAATTGAACTTTAGGGTTTGCGCGAATAAGCGATAGTACGCGGCTTTACGCCGCTTAGAAAAAATATAATAATAGAAGCATACGCTTCAAAAAAACGTACAGAACGATTAATAAAGAAAATAAAGTATTTATGAAATCCAATTTTGTATAAGAAATATAATTGCCATAACAAAGGTTCGTAGCCGACAGGCAGTCAAGCTGCCTGCGGTACAACCAGTTGTTATGCTGACACCCACACTGGGGTGCTTAGGAAGGAAAAATTGAAAAAGAAAAGTATATTAATTATTTTGTTTTCTTATATGACTATAAATATCTTTGCAAATGATACTTTCTTTTCATTGAGTGGTGGAAATCTTGTACCTGTTAATGGTGAATCAGTTTCAATAGAAATGAGAGAAGAAACCATAACATTAGACTTTCAAGAAAATTTTTATGAAGTTACAGTAGATTTTACTTTTTATAATTCAGGGGATACGGAAACTCTTTCTGTAGGCTTTCCTTTTTTTGCACCAGGCAATTTAGGTAAAGGTAAAATTTATGATTTCAAATGCTGGACCAATGGAGAAGAAACTTCTTTTGAAGATATACCGATTATTTGGAATTCTGAAACCGATAAACAACCAGAATTACAAAATGCATATACAAGAAAAATAAGATTTAACAAAAAGGAAGTAACCACTACAAAAGTCAAATACAAATCATCCTATTCTAGAGATTTAGATATAGAAAAAACAGGTATGTCTTATGCATATTGGGATGGTTATTATTTATTCGGAACAGGTTCCAGCTGGAAAAATTCCATAGGTAAAATAAAACTGGTGATCATTAATAATTTGCCATACGGATACCTTCTAACAACCAGAATGGGTAAAGGTATTGGGGGAACATCAATAAAAGACAAACTATCAAAAATCGATGAAAAAACTTATGAAGTAATATTTACAAATATCGAACCCAATTATACTGATATTTTTTATGTTTGCTTTGAAAATATTTTATCTGATTCAGGTCCAAAATATTTTCCAGCTTATTTTCCATTCATAAAAAAAATTACAAATAGTGATGAACTAAAATGGTATACAAAATCTCAATTGAGAATTATTAGAAATACAATATATGCTTTAAACGGTTATCAATTCAAATCTGAAGATTTAAAAAATCTATTTATCATTGTTGGAAAAGATTGGAAGCCTACTTATACTGAAAGAATCAAATCTGGTTTTTCAGAAGAGTCTTTATCTGAAATAGAAAAAGAAAATATAAGAATAATTTTGGAAGAAGAAAATAAAAGATAGCATAACAAAGGTTCGTAGCCGACAGGCAGTCAAGCTGCCTGCGGTACAACCAGTTGTTATGCTCACAGCCCACTGGGCTGGTAGTTTTATGGGAAGTATGGAAGAAATTATAAATAAAGAGAAAGAAACTTTCTTAAAACAGATCTCAAAAATTCAGGACGAACAAATAAATATATTTCTTACTCAAATTGGAGAATTTGAAAACAATAAACTTAGAACAGAGTATGAAAATTTTAGTTATGAGATAATTTACAGGATTATGGAATTATTGGACGGTTATTATAATTCTAAACTGAAATATGAACTGAAAAATATAATTAATAATACGATTCTTAATAAAAAGTCCAATTTCCATGATTTATGCACAATTTTCTTAAAACATAGTTAAAACTGAAATTGAATTTCTAAACGTCATAATAGATTGACATTACAATATTCACATGTTATACTGAATATATAAGGATATCGCGCCTTTGACCGCGAAATTTATACGGCCGAAGCAGTTTTTATTGCTTCGGCGCTTTTTTTTATATGGCAGACTTAGAAATCTATGAAATTGATTCAGCATACATAGCGTATCTATCAACTTTTGAAGAGCACCTTTTTAGAAATAAAAAGGTTACTCAGGATTTTTCTCGAAAATATATCGGAATTGTTATCGAAATAAATGGTTTCAAGTATTTTGCTCCACTTTCTTCGTTTAAGCAAAAACATAATCGACTTTGCGAAACCGTAGATTTCATTAAAGTTGGGATTTATGCAGTTATAAATCTTAATAATATGTTTCCAGCTCCAATGCCTCTTTGCAAATCAGTTAAGATTGAGAACATAAAGAATGAACATTATAAAAATCTTGTTCGGGCTGAATATCGTATTATAAAGCAAAAGACAGAACAAATTTTAAGTAATGCAAAAGATGTCTATAATCATAAAATGATAAATGATGGAAAATCAAAACTAAGTCAGCGTTGTAATGATTTTAAGTTACTGGAAGAAAAATGTAAGGAATATAAAATTCCTACAAAGAAGAAATAGAGCATAACAAAAGTTCAAAGCCGACAGGCGGTCAAGCCGCCTGCGGTTTAACTCATTGTTATGGCGACAGGCACACTGGCCTGCTTGTTAGGGGAAAAAGTGAAAAAGAAAGTAAAAATCTTAATTTGTGCACTTATTATATCTTTATGGTTTGGGCTCCAATTTTACAGGGTTTATAAAAAACACGGTGCTTTTGGTATTTTCAATTTAACATTCATAAATTATCAAGATAAGATTCGTGTTGCTAATCAATTTGTAAAGTCAAAATCAGATTTTATAAAAAGAGAATACAAAAAATTAAAAGCCAAATATGAAAACTGTTTTATTGTTGAGCAAAACAATGATTATGTTTTAATCCACTTGGATTATCTTTCTACAGAAAGTTATCTTTATTATATAAAAGATGACGGTATAGACAAGTATAGTGATTATTATAACCCTGAAGTTGAATACATTTTTACACCAACTGAGTATAAAATTAAATTGATAAATGATGAATTTATAAAGCATTTTAATCAGATTTATGTTACTTTTTATGAAGACGATTCCCAGACAGATTACAGAGGAGATAGCCGTATTCTTTTTATAAAGCAAGGGGATGAATTTATATCTGATTATGCTATGTTTTTTGATTATCAATTATATTTGGATAATAAATATAAAATTAAAAACCGGGTAAGCTTTTATCGAAATATTGGAAAATTGGAATATTATGGAATATTTTAGAAAATCTGTTCAAGCCAGATTTTCTAAAATTAATTGAACTTTAGGGCTTGGACGAAGAAGCGATACTACGCGGCTTTACGCCGCTTGAAAAAAATAAAAATAGAAGCGTAGCTTCAAAAAATATACAAAACAATTCTTAAAGAAAAAAAGGATTTAAGAAATCCAATTCTGTATAAGAAATATAATTGCCATAACAAAGGTTCGTAGCCGACAGCGGGTCAAGCCCGCTGCGGTACAACCAGTTGTTATGACGACAGGCCACTGGCCTGCTTTGCAAGGGGAAAGAAAAATGAAAAAAATAAATTTTGAACTTATTAAGAAAATTGATTATTTATTAGTATTTATTGTAGCTGTAATAGCTATTATTGGTTTACTTATTACTTTTATTAGTGAAATTCTTCCAGTTCATCATAGTACTCCTGCACATATTGAAATTGTAAATTCTGATGATGAAGAAGCAACAAAAAAAACAACAGAAACAATTGATTTTGTAAAGAAAATAAAGGATGTTTATGTTTTTTCAATAAGTACTTCAGCTATTAAATCAAATGAATTATCTACATCAAAATCAGAAGCTAAGCAACTTTCAAACTCGATAGTAAAAGGTAATTCTTCTTCTGAAATAGTAAATTTCATTTTTGTTAAGGATGAACAGGAAACTGTACTCTTTTCATCAAAAGCATTTATTTATAAGTATCAATTGGCAAATGATAATGATTCAGATACTAATAAAGTGTCGTCATCAATAAAAAATTCACATATTTTTAATATTTATGCTGTAATAGAAGAAGATACAAACAATGATAAACAACTCGATAGTAACGATAAAATTGTATTATATGTTTCAGATTTTGATGGAAAAAATTTAAAAGAAATATCATCATCAATTTATTATCTTGATTTAGTCGATAGAAATGTAATCTTATTTACAGAGTATAACGATGGAAAAGTATATTACTATGAATATGACGGAAATTCAAAAAATAAAAAATTAATAAAATGTGTAGAAAAAGAATTAGATAATAAATATATAAATTTATGGTAATATCATGGAATATTTTAGAAAATCTGTTCAAGCCAGATTTTCTAAAATTATTTGAACGTTAGGGCTTTGACGAAAAAGCGGTAGAACGCGGCTTTGCGCCGCTTAGGAAAAAAAATGAAGCATACACTTCAAAAAAATAGTACAGAAAACTTCATAAAGAAAAAAAAGTATTTATGAAATCCAATTCTGTATAAGAAATATAATTTGTCATAACAAAGCTTCAAAGCGGATGTCGCGGTCGAGCCGCGCCACCGTTTAAGCAGTTGTTATGTGGACGCCCGCACTGGGGCGCTTTTGGTACTAGGAAAAATGGAAATAAGAAAAAGTATTGAAGAATGGATAGCATCTAGACCAAACGCAAAATTATGTTTACACAACGGTTTTGCGGGATTCTGCTGGGGATGTCCAAGTAATCCTATTTTTCTTGATAAAGATTATGCAATAAAGATTGTTGAAAAAGTCATTGAAACAGAACATAAATCATTAAAAGAACTATTACACTTAGATACAGTTATCAATATAGAAAAAGTATTCCCTATATTTCCAGAATTAGAAAAATCGGCTATAGATTTATTGGATTAAATATTGAATCAGAATGTTTATATGGCGATGCAGGTTTAGGATAATAAAGGAATATTTTTTCAGCAAGTCAAGCTTGCTGAAAAAATGAATTAAACTTTAGGGCTAGGACGAAGAAGCAGTTGTATTTGTTTTAAAACAAAAATAAATAAGGAAAATTTAAGAATCGGGTCAAGTCCGCTTCTTAAATGGAGTAAATTGAAATGAAAACTGTAAGAAAAGATTTAATTTTGTATTTATGTTTCAATATAATAAACTGTATTCTTGTTTGTGCCCTATTTTTATTTTTTGATTCTGAAATTGATAGATGTCAATGCCGGCGAGATTTTTCCTGAATTTGCCGGTTTCAGATTTCCGCTTTT
>CAMVHR010000087.1 GCA_947167345.1 uncultured Treponema sp. | reverse complement strand
CTTTTAAAGGAATTAAGACCGGCAATCGTTTTAATAAATCTTGACTAAGAGAAGCTCTGGTTACAAGATTCATTTCTTTTACAAAGAATCTTCTATGTGCATCACTTGAAAAATAATATTTTGAGTAATCTGGAATAAGTTCATCTGTAAAAGGACGAACGCGAATAACAAAGCCTGCAAAAGTTGCCTTTTCAATTGTTTTTAAGCAAACAGAAGTAAAACCAACCTCTTCAATTGTTTCTGATGTTCTCGTAAAGAAAATATCTCCTGCCATAACTGAATAGTTTTCTTGTTCTTCAGGAGTACTTTCTATTAATCCAGATACGGTTTCTGGTAAAGTCAAATTATTATAAACATCTCCGTAACTCACAAAAGGATAGCCGGAACCAAAGAACTCACCGCCTTTGCTTATTCCATTTTGACATTTTCCAATATAACGTAAACGCTTTACATTCCAGTTTGAAGGAATTTTTCCTAAGTAATCTACACCAGACTCTTTATAGCTTTCATATTTACCGCAGACTTTGCCGTTTTGGATTTTGATTTTGCCGGTGACGGCTTCGGTGATTAGGGATTGTTTGTAGGCTTTTAGTTTTTCTATTACCTGCTGCTGGTTCTGGATTGTTTCTTCTATTTTGCTGCATTTTTTATCCAGGTATAAGGCGATGCGCTGTTGGGTGGATTTTGGAGGAAGTGGAATAAAAATCCTTTTCATTTCAGACCAACTTGTTGTCCATAAATCATCAACAATTCCATGACCATTTTTATAGTACTCATCTGAAAAACGGAATGAATGAAATAACCAATTATAATAGATTGGATTCATCTCAGTTTTTGGATGGAGAACTGTATTTATTAAAGAAACTGAACCATCAAATTCTGATATTCCACAAGAACCACGTCTATCAGATCGGCTGTTAATTGCAAAATCACCTTTTAAAACTAGTTTTCTATCATCATGTGCATCAGATTTTGCAGCTGTTTCAAGTTGTGGAAGGATGCCTTGCATTGTTACAGAAAGCGGAGGATAAATTGTATCACTAACTTTTGTCCTACGTTCTTCATAGAGTTGTCCAATTTTACTTACTTCCCAATCCTCAGGAATTTCGCCTATCCATTCTACGCCGCTGCTTTTCATTTGTTGCCGTCCGTAAGAAGATTTTTGTCTTCGATGTTTTCCAATACTTTCATCTGTTGAATTGCGATTTTGTTCAGTTTTTCAAGTCGTTCGATTTGTGGCATTCCGTCATTTATAAAAACTGCATTCAGATTTTCCATATTACTAAGGCAGATTAACTGGTTAATTGTAGCGTAATCTCGAATATTTCCTTTTAGATCTTGATTTGCTTCACGCCATTGTTTTGCTGTCATACCAAACATGGCAACATTAAGCATGTCGGCCTCATCTGCATATACAAATGATTTTTGAGCTGGACTTAGCTCTGGAGGAATAAGATTCTGCTTAATAGCATCTGTATGTATTCTGTAATTGATTTTTGCTAATTCTCGTTTTGCAGACCATCCAAGCAGCTTTTGTTCTTCTTCTTTAAGCCGCTGAAATTCTTTTACAATATAGATTTTAAATTCAGGACTTATCCACATTGCAAATTCAAATGCAATGTCTTTATGTGCATAGGTTCCACCATATCGTCCTGCTTTTGCCTGAATACTTATTGCATTTGTTTTTTCTACAAATTCCTTTACACTGATTTTAAAACTGTTTAATCCGGCCTGACTTTTAATTATGGCGAATTCGCCATAATTAAAACTTGGATTATATACTTTTTCCCAAATTCCTATATATTCAAGAGTATTTCTGTTTCTAAGCCAGTCGGTAATAAAAAAATCCCCATCTTTGGCTTTTAACATATCTGTAAGACAAAGATAATCTTCATCCTTTATTTTTACGATTGTAATTTCTGTATCTTTTACTGTAAACTTTGCCATATTTTACTCCTCAGGAATTTCGCCTATCCATTCTACACCGCTGTTTTTCATTTCTGCTCTCCGTCGGTCAGTTCTGCAAATTTTTCCTGTGCATTGGCGAGTTTTTCAACTTCTGCTTTCAATGTTTCTTCAGATGGCAAATAAAGTTCATACTTGCTTGCAAGAATGGTCTTGTTGTCTTTTGGTAAAGTCATTTTTACCATTTCATCATTTTTGGCCGTACAAAGCAAAATACCGATTGTCGGGTTTTCATCAGGCAGCTTTTCGTTACGGTCAAAATAATTCACATACATCTGGAGCTGTCCTAAATCTTCGTGAGTAAGTTTCTTTGTCTTTAATTCAATCACAACAAAGCACCTCAAAAGACGGTTGTAGAAAACAAGGTCTGCAAAGTATTCATCATCTTCTATCAAAAGTCTTTTCTGGCGGGCAATAAAACTAAATCCGTTACCAAGCTCAAGCAAAAACTGTTGTAAATGGTCTATAAGAGCTGATTCAAGGTCTTTTTCATAATATTCAGCTTTTCTTTCAAGTCCCAAGAATTCCAAAATCATCGGGTCTTTGATTATGTCTGTCGGATTTTCTGGAATACGTTCTTTTCTGGCTACGGCAAGAACTCTCTCCTTGTCATTGCTAATCAAAAGGCGTTCATAGAGCTGACTGTTTATCTGTCTTTCTGTCTCGCGGGCTGTCCAACCGTTATTTACAGATTCAAGCTCATAATATTCGCGTTTTGAAGGATCTGAAATTGCAATCAGAAGTTTATATTGTGACCAGTTCAATTCCGTCCGCAGTGCAGACGGAATTTGATACAGGCGATAAAACTGTCTTGCGCGTTCTAATTGTCTTTCTCCAAATCCACTTCCGTATTCTTTTTCAAGATTCTTTGCAAGAGTTTTTACAAGATATGTTCCGTAATCAGCCCGCTCCTTGCCTTGCTGTTCTTCTTCAAAAATACGTTTTCCAAGGTTCCAGTACATCTGTACACGGCAAAAATCCACACTTCGAACAGCAGAACTTCTGGCGCTGTTTATAATCGTTCTGGCATCTTCAATAATGTTTGAGGTCTTTTTGTATGTTATAACATTTGTTTCTTTTTTCATAATCTACCTCATGTTAATCGTGGAAAATCTCCACACTGTGGAGAATTTTTCAAATACTATATACATTTATCTCCGCTACTCTCCAAAAATCTCGCTCAAACTTCCTGCCAAGTCTTTTTCCAGTTCTTTTATTTCATCCATAATCTGGGCGCTTGGCTTTGGAGCTTCGTATTTGTAGAAATATCTTGTAAATGGAATTTCGTAGCCCACTACATTCTTTTTTTCATCTATCCAGGCATCTGGGGCAAAAGGAAGAACTTCACGCTTGAAGTATTCTTTTATATCTTCTTTGAGAGGAACATTTTCTGTATCTCGCAGACTTGAATCAGGCTGTTTTTTTCCGTTCTTTAAAACAAGTTCGCCTTTTTCATCTTTAAGAGGACGTTCTACTGTAATTGTTGTGTAGCCAAAATCTTTTGTATCAAAAATTTTGCTCAGCTCGTTTTCTTCAAACTTGTTATAAAGCTCTACAATCTGTTTGATGTTTGCCTCTGAAATATCGTTACGCTTGTTGCCAAGAGCTTTGCGGCGTTTTTCAAAAAGGGAGTTTGCATTTATGAGCTGAACTTTATTTTTTCGTTCTGCTGATTTTCTGTTATTGAAAATCCAGATATATGTTGCAATTCCTGTGTTGTAAAAAATGTCATTTGGCAAGGCAATGATTGCATCAAGCAAATCGTGTTCCAGAATGTACTTACGGATATTGCTTGTTCCGCTTCCGGCATCTCCTGTAAAGAGCGGTGAACCATTGTGAATTACTGCAGCCTTGCCATTTTCTTTATCCATCTTTGCAATGATGTTCATCATAAAAAGCATCTGGCTGTCGCTGATTTTTGGAAGCCCCGGACCAAAGCGTCCGTTTTCGCCTAAGTCTGCTTCTTTTTCTACGGCGGCTTTTTCATTTTTCCATTCACGACCAAAAGGCGGATTACTTAAGATATAGTCAAAAGTGAGTTTTGGAAATTTGTCATCACTCAGGGTGTTTCCGTTACGGATATTTTCTGCCTGCTTGCCATCTTTGCTTTTTATAAGAATGTCTGCCTTGCAGATTGCGTATGTTTCATCATTAATTTCTTGACCATAACTTTCCAGTGTTACAGGAAGATTTCGGCTTTCTATATATTCACTTGCAACGCTGAGCATTCCGCCGGTTCCACAGGCCGGATCGTAAATTGATTTTGAACATTCTTTTTTCTTCTGGATATCTTCATCATCAATAAACAAAAGCTCTGTCATTAGTTCAATTACTTCGCGCGGAGTGTAATGCTGTCCGGCATCTTCGTTATGAGCTTCGGAGAATCTTCTAATCAATTCTTCAAAAATATAACCCATTTCGATATTGCTGATTTTCTTAGGACTAAAGTCTGCTTTTTCGCTTACAAATTCCTGAAGCACTATAAGAAGCAGGTCTTTTTGCTTAAGGCGTTTGAGCTGTTCTGCAAAATTGAACTTAGCGATTATTTCTTCGCGGATATTTACAGAAAATCCATCAAGATAATTTTCAAAATTTTTGTTTATCTGATTTGGATTTTCTACAAGAGTTTTAAGAGTAAAATTTGATGTGTTATAAAAAGGATGTCCTGTAATCTGTTGAAACTGTACGCTCTTGATTGCTTCGGGCATCTTTTCAATTTCTTTGGCTTTTGCAAGAACTTTTTCGTGTGTTGGTTCAAGAATACAGTCAAAGCGACGGATAACGGTGAGCGGCAAAATTACAAGACCGTATTCGTGAGGTTTATATGAGCCTGTTAGTTTTTCTGCAATGTTCCAAAGAAGGTTTGCTTTTTCAGTAACATTCGATGTAAGTGACATTTTTATTTCCTTTTTATGCTATGTGTAATTTATGTGTAAGATGCTCGTAAATTGGCATTCTGATTTCATCTTTGAATGAATACAAAAATTCTTCATTTGATGTAAGAACATCGCGAACTTTATCAGTAATTTCTGGGGATGACAAGGCTGTGTTTACCAATACAGTCAGACCATCATTACCATTATACTTAAGTTCATATTTTGGATATTGTTTTAAAAGTCCTGTATTGCAGAATTCCTTATCTGCTGCAAAACTCTTCTTAAAGGCACTTAGGGCAGGTACAATATCTTCATCTGTAAAATCTGTTCCAAAACGGGTATTAATTCTGCTTACCATTTCCTGAACAGTAGTAGGAGCTGGTTTAGGAGGATCTTTTGCACCACCATCTGGGCTTGGCTGAACAATTGAGCCGTCATCTGCTACAAGGCGGATTGCTTCTGTCATTTCAAAATCAATCTTATAATCAGAAAGTTCTATTAGCCTTCGGATATCAGAAGGTTTAATTACTTCTAGCGGATTGATATATTTGATGCGCAAAAGAGGATTTATGAGCCGTAAATAAAGCCCAAGCTTTACCAGCGGTGCATCTTTTATATTCTGAATATTCTGCAGGAACATAAAGATTTTTACATAACGGATACACTTGTGCTTAAACTCTTTTTTATCTTCATCTTTAAGCTTTTTGAATCTGGCAACAAAGTCTGAAACAAGATTCATTGTTTTTTGCGCAATGTTATCTTTTGTAAGGTCTGCATTTTTTGCTACTAATTCATTTAAAATCTGAATGTACTGCTCAATTTCTGCTTCTTCAATGATTGCGTATTTGTCAATTTTGACTTTAAGTGTTTTTAATTCTTCTATTGTATATTCACCTTCAAGTTCAATCTTTCCGTAATATGTCTGGAAGGCTTCTTTTATTTCTTCTCTATCGTTTACAAAATCAAGAATAAAACAGTCGCGCTCTGCAAGCTTTGCTTCGTTTGCCATTGTTCTGTTCAGGCGGCTTAAAGTCTGAACTGCCTTTATGTTGTGCAAAGGTTTATCAATATACATTACGCTCAAAAGCTTTTCACTGAAGCCTGTCTGATACTTATCTGCTACAACAATAAAGCGGTATTTATCCTGTTTGAAGACTTCTGGAGTCTGGTTTTCTGAAATTTCGGTGCCTTCGTCTGCCAGAGGATTTATCGGGAAGGAATTCATCTGGCTTTCTGTTTTGCCATCAATTTCACCGGAAAATGCAACAAGCACTCCCCAGTTTGAATGACCTTTTTGAGAAAGTTTATCTCGCAAAGTGCGGGCATACAAAACAGCTTCTTTTCTGGAAGAGGTAACAACCATGGCTTTACCTTTGCCATCTATAGTTTTACAACCAGTTTGTTCAAAGTGTTCTATTATGATATCAGTAATTTTTGAAATTCTATGTTCATGTTCTGCAACATATTTTGCAGCCATGCCATAAATGGCTTTTGAATCATACTGATTATCATCATCTTCATTTTTAATTCGAAGATTATAATACTGTTTGTATGTAGAATAATTTACAAGTACATCGAGAATGTATTTTTCTTCGATTGCCTGCTGCATTGAATAAACATGGAATGGCTTGTAGCCGTCTACTTCTTTTCCAGATTTTGGATCAATCACTTTACAAGGAACGCCAAACATCTGAAGTGTCTGGCCTGTTGGTGTTGCAGTGAAAGCAAAGAAGCTCATGTTTGACTGCTTACCGGTTGCTACTTGACGCAAGATTTTTTCCTGTTCCTCATCTGTTGCATCACCTTCTTCAGGAATGTCATCCTGGTCTTCTGCGTTTATTTGTGATTCAGCATCTGAACCAAGTCCAATTTTTACTTTTCCGGCAGCAGTGCCTGTCTGCGACTGATGAGCTTCATCAGCAATAACTGCAAAACGACGGTTTGGATTTTTTGCTTTGAGTTCTTCAAGTTCTTTATAAATCAAAGGAAACTTTTGAATTGTGCTTATGATAATTACATTACCAAGTTTTATAAAATCGGTTATGTCAGATGATTTTTTTGCAATTTTTACCGTTCCATCTTTTGGCTTAAATGACATGATTGTATTGCGGGTTTGTTTATCAAGAACACGTCGGTCATTTAGAACAATGATTGTATCAAAAACTTTTTCATTCTTTCCTGCAAAATAGAGGTTGTTCAAATGGAATGCAAGCCAGGCAATTGTATTTGATTTTCCTGAACCTGCACTGTGTTCAATAAGGTAATTTTTCTTTGAGCCGTTTACTTCAACATCTTTCAAAAGTTTTCGAACAACATCCAGCTGATGATAACGAGGAAAAATCAAAGTTTCGTCTTTTGTTTTTGGGTCAACTTCTATTGTCACAAAAGATTGTAAAATATCCAGAAGACTGTCTTTTGAAAGCACTTCTTCCCAAAGATAATCTGTTGCAAAATGGCCTTCGGCTGCTTTTGGATTTCCTTTTCCACCCTGGTTCCCTGCTCCATTACTTCCAAGATTAAAGGGCAAAAAGTTTGTTCCAAAACCTGAAAGTTTAGTCGTCATTGAAGCATTTGCGGTATCTACAGCAAAATGAACTAATGGACCAGTTTTGAATTTGAATAAAGGTTCAGCAAGACTGCGTAGTTTATACTGAGTTTCAGCTTCACTATAACCTTGCCCCTGTAATTCAAATTTTAATTCTGCTGTTACAACAGGGATTCCATTTATGAAAAGCACAATGTCTGGAATTGGGGTATGTACAGATTTGCCTGCATCTCCAATCAGCTGGTTTATTACTGTGAAGATATTCTTATTATATAGGTAGATAGTTTCGGGATTTAAGTTGTTTTCTGGTTTCCAGTAGACTGTATCAAACTGGATGGAACGAAAAGTAAAACCTTTTCGAAGCAGGTCCAGAGTGCCCTGCGATTTTCTAGAAGCAATCAGTTCATCTATAAGTTTTTCTTCTGCTTCCTGCTCTGTGTCAAACTTATCACAAAGGCAAGTCCAGTTATCAGGCTGTGTGGATTTTACAAAAGAAATAAAAGTTTGTGGTAAAATCGATTTTTGAGGATTATAATCATCGTTACTTCCATGGATGTAACCACTTTTTGAGGTGAGAAGATTAACAATGTAATTTTCGAAATCCTTTTCTGAATAGCCG
>CAMVHR010000086.1 GCA_947167345.1 uncultured Treponema sp. | reverse complement strand
TATACCATGAATTACAGACTTTTCATACTTCTTAATTTATTTTAGACAGCTATGATAATAAAAACAGAACGCAACAATAGTAGCAGCTAATGTATTTTTATCTGCAAGAGGCATAGCCTTTTCAAAAGCCTGCGTATACTGTCCATTTGAATAAAGTTCTTCTGCTTCTTTTGCTATATCAGAATTCTGAAAAAATATTTTATACAGAAATGTCTTAAAAAGTTCCTTTAATATTCCTATCAAAATACATGCAACAACAAATGTTATAATTCCAGCTACTAAACCACCTACAATAGCATTCCTAATAGATAAAATTAATGCAATAATTCCTGCAATAGAATAAAAACAACCAGGCTTTTCTTCATTTGTTTCCTTTTTTCCAGACAACAATTTCCCTAAAAAAAATCCTTCCCAAAAGTTCATTATAGATACCTCTTCATTATTAATTCTTATAAGCAATCGCTTATAAATATCAATAATATCTCAATCCTTTGTTATTAGCAATAGCTTATAATGTTTTAGCTTATAAAAACTTATACTATAGGCATGAACGAGGCGATAGCCAAAACTCTTTTGGAACTACGCAAACAAAATCATATTTCTCAGGAAAAACTGGCAGACGCCATAGACTCTCATCAGGTTTATATTTCTGAAATAGAAAAAGGAAAAAAGCAGCCTTCGCTCAGCATTCTTTACAGCATTGCCCGTTTTTATGGCATGACACTTACAGAACTTGTCTCTGTAATAGAATCAAATATCACAAACTTAGAAAACGATTAGAATTTATTCACAAAACTAACAACAATTAATACTGAAAAAATAAGACCAGTAGGAAACATTTAGTCATTCCTACTGGTCTTTTTGCATTAAAAATCCCCTTTTATCAAAGCATTTTTATTTCGCCGTGATTTCCTTCCCGTTTAGTTACAAGACAAGCGTTTGTTATTTTCTGTAAGAAAGACTTGTCATGACTTACTACAATCATGGCACTATCCAATGCGGCCAGAGCATTTTCCAGCGCAAGTACACTAGTAATGTCCATGTGGTTTGTAGGCTCATCCAGTATTAAAAGTGAAAGAGGTTTTTGCACGGCAAGGGCAATCATCAGTTTGCGTAACTCACCAGGACTTAATTCAGAATTCTCCGCTGAAATTTCTTGCTTTAGTTGAGTCAGACGTTCAGGTTCGCTCCCTAATCTATAAAGAGTTGAAAGAACTTCCCCGCGTTCTGCTTCTTCCAATGAATAAAACTCCGAAAGAATTGAACATCTTTCCTCATCCGATATTTCCTGCGGAAGATAAAGCAATTCATCTTTACGTCCTGCTTTTTCTAAAAGAGAAATTACATGCCTTATAAAAAGTGTTTTTCCCGATCCGTTTTGTCCTGTAAGTGCAATCTTTACACCACGCGTTATCTCTATATGCGGAATGTGTAACGAGTAAGAATTTAACATTCTGTCAGCATTAATCTCGCATTCTTCTATTATCACAGGCTTAGAAAAATCAGTACCTTCTACAGAAAAACCTTCTTTCCGTTGTAGAGATTTTTTTATGCTGTCCAGCTTATTTTCTGTCTGACGTATCTGGCTTTCAAGCCTTGCCTTTGCATCTCCTGTACTTCGGTCTTTACCGCTGATTCTGGCTGCATCAATTTTTCTTTGAGCATCGTGATCACGAGGATCTATAATTTTCTTTGAAAGACGAGCCTTTGATTTCTGGTTTTCTACCTCAAGCTTTGCACTTCTATCTTTTTCAGATGCAGCTTTTGCATTGACTTTTTCCCATTCACTACGAGAATGTTCTGAATTGCTGCTTTTTAGCTCCAATGCCTTAGAAAGACCACAAGGATATGAATCATATACAATGCAGTTCCTTCCCCCTGCAAAAGAATGTGCTTCATTATAAAGATAGATTGTACGGTTGCAAAGAGAGTCTGCAAAAGCTCGGTCATGACTCACCATGATTCCACAGCCATTAAAACTTTTTAACACGTCACAAATCATTGCACTTGTCAGACTGTCAAGATGATTTGTAGGCTCGTCCAGCAAAAGTACAGAAGGCTGTTCTGCAAGGGCACAGGCTATCTGTATGCGTTTTTTCTCGCCGCCAGACAGTGTATCATATCGTTCAAGCATTTCTTCTGTTACACAAAGACGCGAAAAGAAGTGCCTGACTTCATTGTCATCTGACCAGAATGCGGCATACAGATTTTCAGGAATTTCTGCTGTTTCCTGTGCACAGTAAACACAGATGCCTCCATAAGAAATTTTACCTTCATCTGGTAAAAGAGTTCCCGCAATCAGTTTGAGCAATGTAGTTTTACCTGTACCATTGCTTCCTGCTATGCATGTCCAGCCGTCATTTATCTGAACGAAAAAATCTTCGAATAAGTTTGTTGAGGAAGAAGGATAAGAAAAGTTGATTTTAGTAATTTGAATTGACAATTTGGCCTCCAGAAAAGAAGCCGGTTACAGCATATTTACTTAGAATGACACGAAAAAATTTAAACTGTAACTGACTTCCATGCAGATAAAAATTAAAATAATTGGAAATCAGTTTTACAGTCTCATCGGCTATGTGTCTCCTATATGCTTTATAGTTTTTTAACGCTTGTCTTATTATATTTCATAAATTTTATAATTGTCAATTGTTCATTAAAGCCGTTCAGAAACTTTTGGATTGCCCGCTTCCCAAATAAAAGTAATTTTTGATTTTTTTCAAAAACTGTACAAAAATGACATATCTCGTGCAATTACATATATGAGGTATAATATGAAACGAAAAAGACATAAAAAACTATCTGCAACAAAACAGTTTACATTACAATGAAAAATAATATTTCTTTCTTGATTGACCGGCTGGAATATTCTGAACCGCACGGCTTATGACAAGGTTGCAAACAACAGCCTTAGGGCATTTTTGAAGTACGTACAGAGTGACTGTGCGGCAAAACGATTAGAATCATTGCAATAAAACGATTCCAATCATTCAGACAAAAAAGAAAGATTTTTCATTTTTTTTACAAAAATTTGTACAAAATGTATATATCATGGAAACTATATATGTAAGGAGATTTTAATGAGAAAAATCAAACCATTTGAAGACCTTACATTTCACGACGATTTCATGTTCGGGCTTGTAATGCAGGACAAGGAAATCTGTCGAGAGGCTTTAGAATGCCTGCTTGGGAAAAGCATTCAGAAGATTGAGTATACGGAGCCGCAGAAGAGCCTTAATGCTTTCTGTACGTCCCATGCCATAAGACTTGACGTGTACGTGGATGACGGAAACACTGTCTATGACGTTGAGGTGCAAAACAGGAACGAGAAGAACCTTGGCAGAAGGACTCGATACTATCAGGGAATCATGGATGTTGACTCTCTTGAAAAAGGTCGTGTCTACACTGAGCTTAAGAACAGCGTGATAATCTTTCTCTGCACTCGCCATATATGGCGCTTGACCCTTTCAAAAAAGCGATTCCATGCTGTAAAAAGGGAATGCCTGCAGGACAGGAGCGTCGGGATAGATGACGGAGCCATCGTGCACATATTCAACTGCACGGCTTATGAAAAGGTAAAGAATGAGAGTTTACGGGCATTCCTTAAGTTCGTACAGACTAACATGGCAGAATCAGAGTTTACGAGGAGGATAGGCAGTATGGTAGAGACACAGAAAGCAGTAGAGTCAAATAAGAAATTTTACCTTTCATGGAGCCTGCATGACACTGATGCAAGGCTTGAGGGCCGTGAAGAAGGGAAGGCAGGAAAGAGGGCATACGCATTGGAGAAAAACGAGGCATGAATGAAAAAGCTGTTGCAAGTGCCAGAAACCTGCTGACAATGAAAGTCTTGTCTCACGAGCAGATTGCTAAGGCTGTAGAGTTACCATTAGAAAAAATCGAAGAACTGGCAATGGAATTGACTGCAGAGCCTGTTGTATAACAACATCATGTACATTCCTATCCTACCTAGATTGAGCAATCTCCCTAACTAGATTACAAGCACCGCCTAGCTAGATTTAAATCATAACCTAGCTAGATTATAATCCCTCTCTCGACGGCAATTGAGTTCACGACATTACAGAAATCAAGTCCGTAACATTACGGTAAACGGATTCATTCACTACATTAAATGAAATGAAAAGTAATACTCTACAAAACATTTACAGCCACGCAAAGAGCCGCAGAAAAGCCTTAACACTTTCTGTACTTCCCATGCCATAAGGCTTGACGTATACGTGGACGACGGAAACACTGTCTATGATGTTGAAGTGCAAAACAGAAACGAGAAGAATCTTGGACGGAGGACGCGGTACTATCAGGGAATCATGGACGTTGACTCACTTGAAAAAGGTCGTGTCTACACAGATCTTAAGAACAGCGTAACAATCTTCCTGAGTACTCGCCATATATGGCGCTTGACCCTTTCAAAAAAGGCATTCCGTGGTATACTGTAAGAAGGACATGCCTGCAGGACTTACCCATGTAATCTCGGTTGAATCCCACTTTGCGTACAGCGTAATGTTTTCCGTAACGGCAGACATAAAGCTGTATTCAGAGGAATATGTCACCGTACCGCCGCTTTCCGTTCCAGTATACCAGCCAACAAACGAGGCATGAGTTTTTGTAGGATTTGCAGGCTTTACGGAGGCTGCAGTACCATTATAAGTTATCGGGTCAGATTCTATAGTTGAGCCACCGTTTCTTGGGTCAAACGTTACCTTTGCAGTCCACTTTGCATAGAGCGTCGTGTTGCCAGTAGTACCTTCAGCAATGGAAGTAACCTTGTTTGCAGGGGGTAAACGCAGAGTCCGTGTACCAGCCGTCAAAGGTAAGCCCTGTCTTTGAAGGGGCAGGAAGTGAAGAAAGTCCCTCATCGCTCGTGTAGCTTACAAAGGCCGGATAGTTGGTTGCGTTGACCGCATTGCAAAATCTGAGGAGGGCATAATGAAAGCAGAAGTCATGCTAAATGCACTGAGCGATGAACGCTGGAACTGGATAATACAGGGCAAAATTGAAGGTCAGGAACGAGACATACGAAGCGGACTTGCCAACGCAGAGGAACGGGGCATTAAAATTGGTGAAAAAAGAGGTCTGAAGAAAGGCATGGATGAAACTAAAATTGAAAATGCTAAAAATCTGCTTGCGATGGGGCTTGGAACTCATGAACAGATTTCACAAGCCATTGGTTTGCCGATTGAAAAGATAGAAGCACTGGCGAAAGAAATAGAAGCTAAAGCTTAAATTGTAAAAATTAAAGAGCCGTCTGTTTTTGATTGCAGACGGCTCTTTTTATGATGCTGGCATATAATTCCTGTGTCTTGCCATAGGCAGTTGTTTTTGCTATATTTGTGGCGAACGCTTGTAAATTGTGGCGGCTTGCCTCCGAATTCATTTTGAAAGAGGAGGCTGTCTGTGACAGGGTATGAAAAAGCAATGCTTATCATTGCAATCATTACTTTAGTTATAGAAGTGCTCTCTTTCCTAGTCAAATAGTTAAGATTGCATAAAAAACCGCCCTCAGTGTGACTACTTCTAGGGCGGTTTCCATTAATCGCAAACGGAGGCGGTCGCTCGTTTACGAGCGTTCTCCATTGCTTTTACTATACATTGACATTACATAAAATGTCAACATTTTTGTTGGCTGTGCTTACATGAAAGCCGTCTGCACTTCATTTATTTTGATTGCAGACGGCTCTTTTTTTGTCCTACTGCACTCGACACAAGGCAATGATGCCCCAATGTCAGCGACAGGCTGTTTTTGTCAGTTCATCAAAGAGATATTACTAAGTCCCTCGCCTCCTTCTGCACTCGTAATAGCATTCTTTACAGCATCAGACTTTACTTTTACAGTTACAGTGTTAGACACTTGATAAAATGTACTAGTCCACCCAGAACTATCTGTAAGCTCTGCATTGATAACAATCATACCTGTCATGCTTGTACAATCACTGAAACATGCTATCATGTTTGTGACACCAGCTGGTATTACAGGAGCTGTTACAAGACTTGTACAGGATGAGAAACAAGACTCCATTGTTGTAACACCGTTTGGTATTTCTGGGGCAGTCTCAAGACTTGTACAGTTATAGAAACTTCCAGACATCCTTGTAACAGTATTCGGTATTGCTGGAGCTGACACAAGGCTTGTACAGAAGTTGAAACATCCGTACATGTTTGTAACACTATTCGGTATTGCAGGAGCTGTTACAAGATTTGTACAGTCTTTGAAACATTGCCACATATTTGTGACACCAGATGGTATTACAGGTGCTGCTACCAGGCTTGTACAACCAGAGAACCCACTCTGCATGTCCGTGACACCATCTGGTATTGTCGTTGCAGACAGGTCTACATACTTGGTGCTGTTGGCGTTAAGTGCAGTTGCTATATCCGTCCAGTTGCTTGCTGTAAGTCCTTCTATTGCTGGCAGTACGTTTGGTGATTCCTTAGTTCCTGTAGGCAGACTTGCAAGATAGGTGCTCAAGCCACTTATATCAACATTCCACTTTGGATACAGGTCGAAGCTTCGGGTAACTTTGTTTGTATTGGTATTATCAAAGTCATAAGGTTCATCAAGGATTTCATTACCTTCTGCATCCATAGTGCCAGTATACCATCCGCCGAAAGTTAATCCAGCTTTTGTAGGATCTGTAGGTTTTGTAAGTGCACCTCCATAAACGACGTAAGATGTTGTTGAGCCTGTATCCTTCATAAAGGTAACTCCAACTTTCCATGTTGCATATAGCGTTACGTCAGTGCTTGTATTTGCAGGAACGGAGCTTAATGGAGTTGTTGTTAAAGTAAAGTTTTCGTCATCTGTCCATCCTACAAAGGTAAGTCCAGACTTTGAAAGTGTCGGTAGTGTAGGTATTCCTTCTATTTCTTTAAACTCGGTTGCAGTTCCAGCTGGAACATCCTTAGGTACAGAAACATAAGTTACGTTATGCATTACGAAGTCCCACTTTGCATACAGCGTAATGTCAGACGTAACCTTGCTTGTAAAGTCGTATTCAGTTGAATATGTTACGGTTTCGCTGGCACCGCTTCCGCTTACGGTTCCTGTGTACCAACCCAAGAATGTCGCACCTGTATTTGTAGGGTCGGCAGGCTTTACAGCAGCAGCCGTGTCTACATTATATGTGCGTGGGTCGGACTCTATTGGACTTTCTCCGTTTCTTGGGTCAAACGTTACCTTTGCAGTCCATTTTGCATAAAGGGTCTTGTTTTCAAGGGTTGTTGCGTCCGCTACGCTTGCTTCAGTAGTAAGGGCACTATCCGTATACCATGCTACAAATGTGAGACCTGTCTTTGTCGGTTCTGGCAGACTATAGCTTGCTATTGAATTTACGGTAAACGTATCAGCTGCCACAGACTGAGGAGCTGAAACATAAGTTACAGTATAGACAGTAGCACCGAACACAGGTTTAAGCGTTATGTTGCCAGTTATTGGTGTGTTAAAGCTGAATGGGGTAGAATCTTCGGTTGCTGTAGGGTCTGTCGTCCAGAATGAGAACGATTTCCCTGCAACAGGAGTAGGATCAGCGGGTTTTGTTGCCGTGTAACCGTCTGAAATGTCTTGTGTTGAAAGCTCTGAGCCGTCTTCTTTCAAGAATGTTACTGTCCAGTGGTCAATTCTTGAAAGATGTAAGGTTGTAGTGGTGGTTTCACCAGCAACAATCGTTACTGAGGTCTCGCATTTTGCAGCAATATTGCCAGTTGAGTTTTTGCCGTAGGCTTTTACGCTGTAAGTTCCAACAGGAAGGTTTGAGAACAGCATTGTTTCGCCTTTGTTAGCACTTTTGGTGCTTGTGAATGAGCCAGAAGTTACTGTTACTGTAAAGGAAACTATATCTTCTTTGTTATAAAGGGTTTTTGCTGTGTCTGGAAGCTTGATTGCAAGAGCTGTTCCTTCTGCTTCGGAACCTTTAGGACCACTTGTTCCGCCTGCGCATGAAATGAATGCAGTGCTTAGTAATAGGAAGGAAAAGAGTAACGCACTGAAAAATACCGCTTTTAGCGGTTTTACCGTTTTAC
>CAMVHR010000085.1 GCA_947167345.1 uncultured Treponema sp. | reverse complement strand
CTTAATACTTATGCCGATTCAAACTTCAATCCACAACTATTGACAATTTCTCTAGTTTTCAAGATACTCATAATAACCTCGTATCTTTTTTACAGAAACAACACCAGACTGATTCAAAAGATCTTTATAAATATCATCTTCTCGGAGGGCAAGCTTTTCTTTTTGGAAGGGCTTCTTGAAAAATCCTGTTCTTGTCGGATTTTCTTCCAGAATCGGCATTGCCTCGATTTTTTGCATAAGCGTATCGTAGCATGAAATCAAATCTGTAAGTTTTTTTATTTTCTTTCCGCAAAGCTCTGAAAGGTTCTTTTGTTCCAGCCATGCTTGTTTTATTAATTCTTTATCGCTATCTTCGTATACAAAAAAAAGATTCCAGTCTCCTGCCGCATTCAAATAAAAAGAGGTCATATATTCTGACATGTGTGACACTTGCAAAAACCTTTCGCGTGCAAGATACAAGTCCAGGTCGTTATACATTATGCCGTCATGAAAGCCCCCTTCTTCGGAATCATCCGTCAGAACAAATTCTTCGATTTCTGAAATTTTTGAAAGTTTTTCAAGTTGACCTGTCGTGGATTCAAATCCTCTCATGAAATAAAATAACAATACTGAAAAAAGCGCACTGAAAGCCATGCCGATTACGCAGAAAACAATGAAGGGAAGCGTTTTTTTGCCACCTTTTTTTCGGGCACAAATAAGAAAGACTAGAGCTATCACTAGGCAGATAAATGACGGAATTGTTAATAAAAAAACAAGTGTTCCTGTAACATGCATCATTGTATAGTTCATAATTTGAGAAAAACGCGAAGCTGCATTGAAATTGAAAGAAACTGAAGATAATGTACTTATCAATATTAAAATCAGTATTATAGCAAGCGGCGCGCAAGAAAGTATTCTTCCTACAATAAGGCTTTTAAGTTTTTCTGAAGTCTGTTTTACTAAAGTTTCGTTTTCTCCCATAATTTTTTTACCAACCTTGCGCCCCAGTGCGGGCGTCCACATAACAATGAGTTAAACCGCACAGGCCTTGAGCCTGTGTCGGCTTTGAACTTCTTGTTAGGTTTTGCCTACATCTCCGGAACAATCATTTCTAAATTTAATTCTTCGATTTGATTGAATCCTTTATCAGCCGTTATAAGAGGCAAGTTTTTTATAATAGCCGAAGCTGCCACTATTGCATCCGGCAATTTTGTCTTATATTTCTTACGGAGTTCTATTGTTTTTTCTTTTATTGCTGTTGTCAGGGAAATTTCTTCGCTAGCACTCAAAAGTGATTTTATACTATTTTCTTCTTCTGGAGTTATTCCAGAATACGATAAAAGTTCCATTTCTGAAATTACAGAATATGCAAGGCTTTTTTCCAAATAAGGAGCCATGCACGAATTTCCATTGAGCAAATAAATTAAAGCATTTGTATCGGCAACAAAATCAATTCCATTCATTTCTCATTTCCTTCTGAATGGAAAGTCCATCTTTTTTGAAATTTACTGAGCCAAAATATTTTGATAAATTCTTTTCTTGATTAGCCTTAACAGTAAGAGTATATCTGTACAAAACAAATTGAATGTAATTTTCAATTTCTTCAAGACATTCTTGTGGAACTGATTTTATTTGTTCTACCATTGAATCGTATGACATATTTTCCTCCGTTAATTCCAATATATCATATTTTTCTAGAAAAATCACCTTTTAGAAAAAAAATCCAGACAAGCTTTGACTTGGCTGGATTTTTATACAACATATATTTGCAGTTTTGCGTAAAAGCAGCTTATTAATATGCTATAATTACAGGAATAATTTTATATTGGCTAGCTGCAGTGAATCCATAAGTATCATTAAAAGCACAGAAATAGTAAGTCTTGCCTGGCTCTAAATCCTTTACTGTAATTGAATAATTTTGTGCTTTTTTCTTGTATGTTCCCTTTATATAATTAAAATTTTGTCCAGCACAAAAATTTATTGCATCTTCTTTTGTTGGTACAATCACAAATTTCATTTTCCAGGAAAACTCTGCACTGGTTGAACAATCAATTTTTATATACTCTGAATAATATGGTACTTTAAATTCCCAATACAGCCCTTCCTGATTGTGGATATAACTTTCTTCATATAAAAGCGGCTCTTGTGCAAAGGCACAAACAGAGATAAATATTGCAATCATAATTGCAAAAATTTTTTTCATAAAATCCTCCTATGATTTTATCCTTGCCATTCAACGAATGACTGTTGAGAAAATTTGTCGGAAGATTTACCTTATTAACAATAAGTGGCGCAGTGCGCCATCAACCTAACAATGAGTTAAACCGCAAAAACGGTTCTGCCAACGGCAGAATTGGCGCAAAAGTTGCGGTGGCGCAAAGCCACGAAGAGCAACTTTTGTGACAAAGTTTTTGTCGGCTTTGAACTTTTGTTATGTGATTAGTTCTTTAACATATCTTCAAAAAATTTATATGATATATTTTTATTAATCTTTTTTAATTGCTCATACTTCATTAATTCAAATTGTATTCCTTCCTCTTGAGAATTTATATATACGTCAGTAATAAGCTGTTTTTCCATATTTCCACATATGTATGCTAATAAAAACATAGGACCATATTCGTTTTCTGAAATTTCTGATGGCCAACATTCTGAATTAATTCCTATTTTAATTATTTCACTCTCTGTTGCATAAGTAATTATATCTGAATATTTCTGTAAGTTTTTTTCAGTAAATATTTTTTCATCTTTAAACTTATTTATTAATTTTAATAAGTCTTTTTTTTCATTTTTGGTTATTTCCGGAGGCCAAATTGCATCTACTAATAATGAAATTTCAATATTCTGTAAATCTTTATTGTTTTTAATAAATTCTGTCCATTCTTTAGGTTGAATAGATATATTTTTTTGTGGATTATCTAAATTTGAAATAGCGAATAATACTACACCACCTTGTACATGACATGGAGAAACTGAAAGAATTTTCGTTTTCAATGAATCTAAATTTTTTGATTCCTTAATATCAAACCACACATTTGATTTTGCAACAGGTCTTAAAGCTATTATAATATATCCATTTCCAATAGAATTATTTTTTTCAAAATATTGGATTTCTTTTTGGATATTTTTTATATAATTTGACAGTTCCTGAATATTCGGACATCGTTCGGATAATACTTCATTTGGTTGTAATAATACTATTTTATCAAAATTCTTATTTTGCGAAAAAATAGCCGTACTAGTTACAAATGTAAAGACAAATAAAATAAATAATTTCTTTTTCATTTTTTCTCCTTCGGAAGCGCCCCAGTGCGGGCGTCCACATAACAATTGGTTGTACCGCAGCGGGCTTGACCCGCTGTCGGCTACGAACCTTTGTTATGTGTTGTTATACTACCATAAATAATTAATATTACCCACAATATTATACATACAATGAATATGTATTTATATAGTTTTAAGTTTTTGTAATATTTTGTTATTTCTTTATTATCTTCATTTAAAATTATTTTTTTATATGTTTTTATTGGAGAAAATTCAGGTATAAAAAACAATAGTTTATCAATTCCAATTTTTTGACAAAAATCTGGATATTTTTTTAGTATTATTCCAGCATGAATTTGTAAACAAATTCTGAAAATTATAAGTATCAATGTAATAAAAAAACATAGTGTACAAACTATTCCAATAAATCCATTCATTTCGTTTATTTACCCCTTAATTTTTACAAATCGGGCTTGACCCGATTTGTAAAATTACTTATTTATTATTTAAAAGAATGCCTTTTTTGTAAAACAATAAATACAACCACTTCTTCGTCCTAGCCCCAAACTTTAATTTATTTTTTCAGCAAGCTTGACTTGCTGAAAAAATATTCCTATTTGAATATCTCCTGTAATTTTAATATTGCTTTCCTTGATTCAGTTTTATACGGAATATAATTAATCAAAAATCCATAAATTAACATTCCTAAAGGAATAAAAAAATATTTTGTATTAACAATAAAAATTGAAATCATAAGTAACGTTAATCCACCAAACCAGCAACTAAAGAAAATATTTATTCCTTTCATTCGTTTTATAGTTATACTAATTTTTGTACCTTTTTCATTTTCAGTAATAGTTCCATATGCTAATGGGACGAAACCCATTTGACCTATTACACATCGTTGGATTTTAAATGAATCTTCTGAGATTTTTCCTCGGAAAAATTTATTAAATACATTCTCAGAGAACACAGCTTTTAATATAGGTATATCTTCGTGCGTATTATCTTTAAGAATTTGTATAATTTCATGCCTTGATTTTAAGCTTTCAATTATTAAATTCATTTTTATTCCTAAAAAGCGCCCCAGTGCGGGCGTCCACATAACAATTGGTTGTACCGCAGCGGGCCTGACCCGCTGTCGGCTACGAACCTTTGTTATGCTATTTCTTCAATATAAAGTTTGTCACCTTCAATAAAGAATGTTTGTCCATCTCTATCTATTTTTTCTATTCTTTCTATAGTCTCTGTGATGTTTTTATTTACTAAATTATTATAACGATCCCGAGTAATATTTCTTATGGAAATAATATTTTCTTTTATTTCCAAACCTTGCTTTTGCATTTTTAAGGATGGAGCAGATTTTATTAATTCAATTATCTCATCAATTTTATGTTCAAGTTGCTTAACTGTTACTGAAAAAAGTAAATCTTCATCTTTTTTTAATGCCTGCTTAATATCTTTTGAATTGCTTTCCGTTACACCAGAAGTTAAAAATATAAGTATCATTTTTAAGCAACTTCTTAATTCATAAGCCTGTTTTAGAAATTCTTTATTTCTATTTAATTCCGATAATAACATATCTTCTGATATTTTATTTTTTTGTAAATTAGTTTTTAATTCAGACATTTTTGTATTTAATCTATTTTCAAAATAATAGCACGATGAAGTCAAATCATTTATGGTTTTTATAATATTTGAAATAACGCTTACCTTGAAATCTTCAGATTCGAGTATTAAAGTCCAATCATTTTTTATTTCTTGCAAAAAAATTGAAGCTGAGAAAACAACAGATTCTTCGGAAGTATCAATTTGTTTCTGAACTTCTTCTATGTTTTCTGATAACGCTTTTATTGATTTGTTAATCTCAGCCATAAAGTATTGACCAGTTATCATTGACAATGCTGAGAAAACCGCAAGCGGTGAAGCTAAATTTGAAAGAGACTGCAAGCCTGCTTGTCCTGCAATTTTCCCTGATTCACCAATTATACTTGTAGTCGCCAAACCTGCATTCGCACCATTTTTTAGCGTCATTAATTTTCCAGTAACACCAGCAGGAAAAACAACTTTATATGCAGTTGACAATTCTTTTGCTCCGGCCAAAGTTGGAAGCTGCCCTAAAAGCATATTTGCAGATCCAATTTCTCTTTTTTTCGATAATGTTGTTTCTTGCGGAATCACTTGAATTGGAACAAAGGTTTCGTTATTTTCTGATAAAAACTTCATAAGTTATTTCTCCTCATATTCTGATTCTAGCTTTTCAGCATTTTCTTTCCATTGTTTGTATTTATCAACATCTTTTTTTACAAAAGAAATACATAAGCCTAAGATGAATATATCGTCTAACCAACCAATTACAGGAATAATATCTAGAATCAAATCAATTGGAGAAAGGATATATGACAATGTGCAAATTATAGCTGCAATTGAACCAACGGGAACTTCTTTATACTTTTTTGAAAAAACATCTTTTAGCATTTCAAAGAAAAGAGGAATATATTCGGCATATTCACCAAAATTTCCTTTTTTTACCTTTTCTTTTATTTTTTCTTCATTGTCGAAAACTTTTTCAAAATCTGAATCATCATACTTGTATGATTTAAAACTTTCAAATTTTTTCTCAGCTTTTGCTTGAGTCTTTTCATCAAATTTTTCTTCCATATTTTCTCCTTTCCACGCCAGTGGCGTGTGAGCATAACAATTGGTTGTACCGCAGGCAGCTTGACTGCCTGTCGGTTACGAACCTTTGTTATGCCACTAGATATCTTTTAGCGCCGGATGGCGCGTAAGTAAAGATAACTAACTGCAAAAATATATTTTTTTTATTTTCTCGTAGACTTCGAAAAATTGAAAGTCTACAAAAAATAAAATTTAAAAAATATATTTCTTCATGCAAAAAACTTGAGACAGTGCGAAAGCACGTGCGAAAGTTTTTTACACAAACCAACGCCTTATTTTTTTTAAAAAAGGGCAGGCCAGTGTGCCTGTCGGCATAACAACTGGTTGTACCGCAGCGGGCTTGACCCGCTGTCGGCTACGAACCTTTGTTATGGCCTTTTTTTACTCCATAAATGATTTAATTCTAGTTTTTGTCTTATAGAATATATTAGTTATCCCAACCTGCGATTAATTCTTTCGCTAAATCTTTAACCATTTTTTCTTTACTATTCGTATATTTTTCAATATATTTCCTTGCTTTTTCACCTTTAATTTTTGATAGAGCAATTAAATAAGTCTGAGCGTTATAATCACTATGGGAACTTTCTTCTTCGCAAGCTTTAATTATTATATCTACAGAAGATTCATCTTTTAAATTTGCCAGTCCCATAACAGCATCTCTTTTTATAAAAGTATCAGATTTATTATTTTCTAAAATTTCCAGAAATATCTTTTTATGATTTTGTTTTGGGAAATTCGACAGATATTCAATCGCGCTTCTTTGCCAATCCAAACTTTTTTCTATCTGGTATATTTTTTCATAAGTAGATTGAAGCGAGTCAATTTTATTTTCTATCAATACATTGGTGATTGAAACAACTCTTTGTTCTGGATTTTTCAACATTCCTATCAGTTTATTTATAACTTCAACAGGTTGCTTTCCTTTTAAAATATCCACAGTCCAGTACCTAACCGAAGAATCTTTACTATCTAAGTAAGCAAAAATTATATCCATTGACTCCTGGTCATTTCTACCTTCCAATACTTTAATCAGGTATTGTTGAATTTCAGTATATTTTGTAGTTTTTAATGTTTCTTGAACATCTTCTAATACTTCATCTGAAAATAAAAGTTGTTGTTCAGATGTACTAAAAAAATATTTTTCAGGAATCTCTTTTGTAGAAACTAAGTGCAGCCAATATTTTATATTTTCTATATTTTGTGATTCATAAAATCCGTCTAATAGCTCCTCGGAAACAGAACCTTCTTTTTCCACTAACTGTTTTAAATAATCAACATCTTCTTTTGTAGGGCTATTAGCTAAAGCTTGAATTGCAATACTTCGAGTTTGTGGATTATCTAGTAACGGAATAAAATCATTTTTTAGGTTGCCAACTCTAAGTTCTTTTACAGAATAAATTGCATACCCCTTTATACTATAATCCCAGTTTTTGACTGCATCTAGTAATAATTTTTCGGTTTTCTTATTTTTACCAGTAATCGAAAGAATTTGAGCGGCGAGGATTTTTGCCCTCACATTTTCACTGTTAATTCTATCGTAAGCAGTTTTTTGTAAAGATTTCTTATCCAGCTGAATATACAAAGGAATCATATGACTGTCGCCAAAATTTTCGTATTCTACCAAAAAATCAAACAAAGCGGTTGTATGTTTGGTTTTTAATACCATCAAAGTCATACCAGCCCAAATAACATTGCCCTCGGACTTTTCGGTTTTAAGTCTTTCTAAAAGTTTTTTTTCAAATTTTTTATCACCAGCTCCTGCAATAACCAGATAAGACAATAATCGTTGGTTGTCATTTTTTGAGTTAAATAAAATATTAATATTATTTTTGTAACTGGCAGTTTCTTTAAATTTTGACAGTGGATATTCAACAATTTGTTCATCATTTTCCATAAGCTCCATCATGTCATAGTAAGGTTCCAGGAAAACTGAATATGTCTGATACATGTTATTTAAATCTGTTTCAGTAAACTCAGTTTTAGTTGCATTGATAAAATCTTTTTCAAAATCTTCAATATTTTGCCCAAATAGAGCAATTGAAAAGAATGTTGTTAGTATCATTGATAAAATAATTTTTTTCATTTTTTCTTCCTAAAACAAGCAGGCCAGTGGCCTGTCGCCAT
>CAMVHR010000084.1 GCA_947167345.1 uncultured Treponema sp. | reverse complement strand
AAGCACAGCCAACAAAAATGTTGACATTTTATGTGATGTCAATGTATAGTAAAAGTAATGGAGAACGCTCGTAAACGAGCGACCGCCTTCGAAGTCGTCACACTACAGGGCGGGCTTTTTTTATGCTCTTTACCTTACCTTAGTAGGAAAGAGAGTACTTCTATTATCGTTGACACATAAGGATTTACGCTGTAAAATTTACATATTATGACTTCAATAGCAATAGGACTGCTTATCCCTTTTGTGGGAACAACGCTCGGAGCCGCCTGCGTTTTTTTTATGAGCAGGCAGATAAGTGACAGACTCAACAGGTTCCTTACAGGATTCGCTGCAGGTGTCATGGTCGCAGCTGCAGTTTGGTCTCTGCTCATTCCAAGCATGACCATGGCGGAAAACCTTAAACGCATGTCATTCATTCCAGCCCTTACGGGTTTTCTTTTAGGCATGGCTTTCCTGCTTCTGCTTGACATAATTACCCCACACCTCCATGCTCTTGAAAAAAAACCAGAAGGTCCAAAAACAAAGCTTTCACGCACTGCAATGCTGGTCTTTGCCGTAACTCTTCACAATATACCAGAAGGAATGGCTGTAGGAGTAGTACTTGCAGGCATGATAAGCCAGAACGCACTTGTAACAACAGGTGCAGCATTTGCCCTTTCTGTGGGAATTGCAATTCAGAACTTTCCGGAAGGTGCAATTATCTCCATGCCACTACGCTCAGAAGGCAACACAAAAACAAAGTCATTCCTGTTCGGACTACTTTCCGGTGCTGTAGAACCAGTCGCAGGTTTCATTACGATAATCCTTACAGGTTTCATAGTTTCATTCATGCCTTATGTGCTTTCATTTGCGGCTGGTGCAATGATGTATGTGGTAGTTGAAGAACTTTTACCAGAAGCTACAAGTGAGGGAAAATCTAACATTGGAACAATAGGCTTTTCCCTCGGCTTTGCGCTGATGATGGTGCTGGATGTTGTATTGGGCTAAAATTATTCCTTAGATTCTTCCAGTTCCTTAAGAGCAGCATAGAATTCTGGAAACTGACGCTCCAAAATTACAGGCTTACCTTCCTGGCTTAAAAAACAATGGGAGCTTTGTGCAGTACATGCTACAACACCGTTGCATTTCATTGTATAGCCCAGAACGAGTTTTACTGCAGAACATTTTATAACACTCATTTCTATAGAAAGGACATCAGGAAAAGTTGTCGTCTTTTTGTAATCGCAGGTAACACTGACAACAGGAGAAATTATTCCCTGCTCTTCCATTTTTGCATATCCCCATCCAAGCTGATCCATAAAATCCAATCGTGCTTCTTCCATAAAGCGGATATAGTTTGAATGATGAGTTATGCTCATTTTATCTGTTTCGTAATAATTGATTTTGTGAATATAAGGTTTCATGGATACATGATATACAATCTCTATAGTTATGACAATATAAAAAAGTCCGCAAGACAAAAAAGGTTATAGTAAAGCCTTTAAGTCTGCGGACAAACGCACCCAATTTTTTTATGCAGTTTCTCCAAGCTTTCTACATTCTGCCAAGGTAGCTTCATCTGGTTCAAGATGGCCTTTCAGACCTTCTCCATTTACAACAGAAGCACCAGAACCTGCAATTCTGTCGGCCCAGTCCCTAAGCCACTGACCGTCTCCCCAATCATAAGAACCGAATATGGCAACTTTTTTGCCTGTTAATCCGCCTTCAATTTTTCCAAAAAAATCTTCTACGGAATCTTCCAGAACTTCGTCTCCCATAGCAGGACTTCCCAAAATAAGAACATCACAGGCAAGAACTTCCGAAGCATCTGCTTCATCAGCTTTTACCAAAAGAAGATCTGCACCAGAAGCCTTTACACCTTCAGCAACAGCATTTGCCATCGCTTCGGTATTTCCAGTAGTACTCGCATAGACAACAGCTTTTTTCATATAAAATTTCCTCCATTACAAATAATTTTATAATTCTTACTTATATAATAAAAACCCATACCCATATCAAAACACTTGCTGCAAGTCAACGAACACTGCCTATACTGCATCATTTTTTTGCGAGCTTCATCAACATCACCGTACACCTGCCATAAGCCCGAAAATTTACTGGAATGTCCACCATCCCTCTCGAATGAAATAACATCTTCAAGTGGATAGCCCAAAAAGAGTCCTACTTCATGCGGAAAAGAAACTTGACAAGACATTCTTAACAAAAGTTCCTGAATAAGAGCATTTAGACCTCGCCCAACCGGATACTTTTTATGCATAAGATAAATCATCTGATTTCTACCACATACAGCCTGATATAGCAAAGATTCATCATATATAAAAACAAGCACATTGGAAGAAGAACGGCTTACACTAACGATCTTTTTTCCTAAGGAAGAAAGATTATCATTCAGTTCCTGTATTTTATCTGATGAAAATTGACAAGGCTTTACAGACATAAGGTTTGCGCTTTTTAAACCACATAAGGCAGGAGCTCCAAAATATGCAACCATCTGCTCAAAACTCATAGCTCACTCCTGCAAAAAAAAAGCAGAGGCATATTAATATTTTTTTGTGGCTGTGTAAGGAGAATACCTATATGCCTCTGCTTTATATTCAATCAAAATGTAATCAAAGTTAGCTTTATCTAACCAGCTTACAAAGTTAATATATGCTAACTTCAAAAGACTGTCAATAGCATTTGCAATTTTTTTTCTTTTTTTTTAGAGAAAGTAAAGTCTTGACAAACATAACACTGTTATATACACTAGCTAAAAATAGTTAGCTATACACAAAAGGAGATAGACATGACTTTACAACTTGGTGATGTACAGACAACAGCACTTATTCCGTTAGCAATCAAGGCAAACGAAACCTTACGAAAAAAAGCTCGTATAAAAGATGACATGGCAGTAAAAATTATCAAGCACTTAAATATGGACACAACTCCGTTTGACAAATTCATGTCTCATGAAGGAGTTATTGCACGCAGCGTTATGCTAGATAAAATGGTAAAAGATTTTGTTGCACAATATCCTGAGTCCATAATAGTTAATCTTGGAGCAGGCTTTGACAACAGGTTTGCACGTGTAGACAATGGAAAAATTTCATGGTTTGATGTAGACCTTCCAGATTCAATTACCGCACGAAAAAAGGCATTTGAAGAACGTGAACGCGTTACAATGATTGCAGGAAACATTCTTGAAGAAGAATGGTGTAAACCTATTAAGACAGAACTCATCAAAAAAGAAAGAAAAATTCTTTTCCTTGCAGAAGGACTTTTCATGTATCTTACATTAACAGAAATCAGCAAGCTTCTTTCTATATTGAAAGCAAATTTTACAAGCGGCACTTTAATTGCAGAACAGAACAACCCATTAATGGTTCAGAACCAAAAGTATCACGACACAGTAAAAAATACGAATGCAGTTTTTAAAAGCGGTACATGGAGTGGTCAAGAAATTGCAGACTTATATGATGGAATTTCTTTCATAGAGGAACACAGCTTTAACGAAGAAATGAAAAGACACTCGTTCAGAGGCTGGCTTTTTGCAACCCTCTTGCCAAAAATGAATGACAGATGGGCTAAATTTGAATGGTAGATAAAAAATATGGCAAAAAAACAAAAATCACCACTTTCACGACTGCTTGAATTTGCAGGTAATTACAAAATTCTGACTTTTACAGGACTTCTCCTTTCTGGCATAGCACAAGTCTGTGGCATGATTCCATACATCTGCATCTGGCTTGTAATAAAAGACTTAGTAGCCACTGCTCCAAATTTTACAGAAGCGCAGAACATTTCAAAATACGGATGGATTGCATTCACTGCCGCTACCGGAGGAATTCTCATTTATTTTATGGCTTTGCTGTGTACGCATCTTGCAGCATTCAGGACAGCGTCAAATATAAGAAAACAAGGCATTGCTCACCTGATGAAAACTTCATTAGGGTTCTTTGACACAAACGGTTCAGGACTTCTCCGAAACAGGCTAGATGGAGCTGCAAGTGAAACAGAAACACTCCTTGCACACAATCTGGCTGACATAGTTGGAACAGTAACAATGTTCATAGCTATGCTAATTCTGATGTTTATGTTTGACTGGCGGATGGGTTCTTCATGCTTGCTTGCGGCAGTCATCTCAATTGCAATGCTCTTTGTTATGATGGGTGGCAAAAATGCAAAGCTCATGATGGAATATCAAAGCGCGCAGGATTACATGGCAAAAGCCGGAACAGAATATGTACGAGGAATTCCGGTTGTAAAAGTATTTCAGCAGACAGTCTACTCCTTTAAGGCTTTTAAGGATGCCATAGAAAACTACAGTAAAAAAGCTGAACAATATACAGACGGAGTATGCAGATTTCCACAATCAGTTAACCTTACAGTAACGGAAGGTGCTTTTATTTTCCTTGTTCCTGTAGTACTTCTGCTTGCGCCATCAGCACTTGCAAGCGGAAACTTTTCACAGTTCGTAACAGATTTTGCATTTTATGCAGTATTCAGTGCCATAACATCAACGGCACTCGCAAAGATCATGTTTGCATCGAGCGGAACAATGCTTGCAAACACCGCATTAAAAAGAATTGAGACTGTCATGAACGCACCAATACTGCCTCAGTGCAAGCATCCAAAAGAACCTGACGGAAACAGTATTGAATTCAATAATGTAACTTTTACTTATGAAGGAACAGACCATCCAGCCCTTTATAACATTTCATTCAAAGTCGAAAACGGTCAGACAGTAGCACTCGTAGGTCCTTCTGGTGGAGGGAAAACAACAGTTGCAAGTCTCATTCCTCGTTTCTGGGATGTATCAGAAGGAGAAGTAAAAATAGGCAACGTAAATGTAAAAGAAATTGCACAAAATGTACTGATGGAAAAAATTTCTTTCGTATTTCAGAACACACGTCTGTTCAAGACATCAATTTTTGAAAATGTACGAGCAGCAAAACCTTCTGCAACAAAAGAAGAAGTCATGCAGGCTTTGAATGAAGCCCAATGTCAAGACATCATTGAAAAACTTCCACATGGAATAGACACACAGATTGGAAGCAAGGGGACATACCTTTCTGGAGGAGAACAGCAGCGTATATCCCTTGCACGTGCAATTCTAAAAGATGCCCCTATAATTGTACTTGATGAAGCTACGGCATTTGCAGACCCAGAAAACGAAGCTCTTATCCACAAAGCATTAAAGCACCTGACCAAGGGAAAAACTGTAATAATGATTGCACACAGGCTTTCAACCGTAACAGGAGCAGACAGAATCATTGTCTTGTCAGAAGGAAGAATCATTGAAGATGGAACTCACGAATCTCTGAAAAATGCAGAAGGATTGTACGCAAAGATGTGGACAGACTATAACACAGCGGCAGAATGGAAAATTGGAGTAAGCAAATGATGTTCGGTAAAGATTTTAAAAGGAAATACGCCCTGTCAGACAAAGGCATTTCAAATACGAAAAAAGGAACATTCTGGACTGTAATGGTCAACTTTGTAGTTATGGCAGGAATGGGAATTCTTTATCTTCTTATGGAAAAACTTATGTTTACCCATACAGATGATGTACCACTTCCTAAACCAGTACTTTTCATGACAGCAGTAGCAGTCTTCATAATTTTGTCGCTATTCACACATTGGCAGCAGTACCGTGCAACGTATGGACTTGTTTACGGAGAAATCAAGGACATGAGAATAAGTATTGCAGAGAGGCTCAGAAAACTCCCCCTAGGATTTTTTGGCAAGCGTGATGTAGCAGACTTAACAGAGACAATCTTGAGTGATGTAAATAGGATGGAACATGTATGGTCTCATGTTCTGGGATATCTTTACGGCTCTTACATTTCTACAGCAATCATAGCAATAATGCTTGCAGTATACGACTGGCACCTTATGATTGCATGTCTTTGGGGAGTTCCTGTTGCTTTTGCACTTTTGTTTGGAAGCAGAAAAATAGCAGAAAAAAATGCAGAGATCACAAAAGCGGCGGCACTTACTGCCTCTGACGGAATGCAGGAAACTATTGAAAACATTCGTGAAATTCATGCTACGAATCAGGAATACAAATACCTTTCACAACTGTATGAAAAAATCGATCAGCATGAAAAATTAATGATTCACGGAGAACTTTCAACAGGAATTTTTGTAAATGCAGCAAGCGTAATAATGCGTCTGGGAGTAGCAACAACAATTCTGTCTGGAGCAAACCTTATTCTTTCAGGGAACATAACTTTTATGACTTTATTCATGTTCCTCTTAGTCATTACCAGAGTATACGCTCCATTTGACCAAAGCCTTGCATTGATTGCAGAAGTTTTTATGTCAGAAGTATCGGCAGAACGCCTTATGGAAATCCACGATAAGGAAATTGCTACAGGAACAACTGACTTCAATCCAAAAGGACATGACATATCATTTGAGAATGTCTCTTTTTCGTATGGCAATGAAAAAGTTTTGGACGGAGTTACTTTTACTGCAAAAGAAGGTGAAGTTACAGCACTAGTAGGTCCAAGCGGAAGCGGCAAAAGTACATGTGCAAAACTTGCAGCACGTCTTTGGGACATCAGTGATGGAAAAATTACGGTAGGAGGAACAGACATTTCCACAATAGACCCTGAAATTCTTTTAACAGACTATTCAATGGTATTTCAGGATGTAGTGCTTTTTGATGACACAGTTATGGAAAACATCAGGCTTGGAAAACATGGTGCTTCTGATGAAGAAGTCATTGAAGCAGCTAAAGCAGCAAACTGTGATGAATTTGTACAAAAGCTCCCCAAAGGTTATCAGACTCAAATAGGCGAAAATGGTGCGAAGCTTTCAGGCGGAGAACGACAGAGAATCTCAATTGCACGGGCACTTCTTAAAAATGCTCCGATAGTCCTTCTTGACGAGGCAACAGCGTCACTCGATGTAGAAAATGAGACCAAAGTACAAGGTGCTCTATCTCGTCTTTTAAAAGGCAAAACTGTCCTTGTCATTGCACACCGAATGCGTACTGTTGAGGCAGCAGATAAAATTGTAGTCCTAAAAGAGGGAAAAGTTGCGGAACAAGGCTCTCCAAAAGCACTAAAAGAAAAAGAAGGGTCTCTGTTTGCAAGGATGCACAATCTTCAGATACAAGAATCAAAATGGAGTGTATGAGGCATGAAAAAACTTTCAGAAATAAAGAAAGATGTCTGCTGTATGATTGCAAGCATATCAGGAGATGAACGGTTTGTAAGCAGAATTACTTCAATAGGTCTTACCCCTGGATGTCAGTTGACAGTAATAAAGAATGAAAAAAAACTTCCATTACTCGTGTATTCAAGAGACACAATGATTGCCCTCAACCGAAATGAATGTAGCGGAATTTATGTAGAAGAGGATTTAAAATGACAGAAAATAATGAAACAGTCATAGCATTGCTTGGTCAGCCGAATTCTGGAAAATCAACACTGTTTAATGCACTGACAGGATTGAGGCAGCATGTAGGAAACTGGCCAGGAAAAACAGTAGAAAAAAAAGAGGGACACTTTGAACATGCAGGTAAAAAATATCTGGTGGCAGACCTTCCTGGAACTTACAGCCTTTCAGCAAATTCTGATGAAGAAATAATCACTAGAGACTATATTGCAAGCGGAAAAGCAGATGTCATTTGCATACTTGCAGACAGTTCACAATTGGAACGAAGCCTTTACATGCTTGCAGATTTTGCAGGAATAACAGTTCCGTGTTTTTTGATACTGAATATGAGTGACGTTGCTGAACAGCAGAGAAAACACATAGATGCATCTGCATTGGAAAACAAACTTGGCATACCAGTAGTTCTCTTTTCTGCACAAGATACAAGTCATTATGATAGTTTCTATACAGCGTTGGAAACTGCATCTGCAAAAAAGACTATACTCGATTATTCTGAATTACATGAAAAATATTCAGGTATTGATACCTACAAAAAAATCAAGAATCTTGTTCCAGAAAATGTAATTCCCAATTATTCATCAGTATGGCTTTCTGCAAAAGCTGTTGAAGGGGATGTTCCCGTCATTGCAAGAATCAGACATAGCCTTACTAAAAATGCTGAAGAGGGAAGCCTTGAACAGTTTGAATCCATCATTACGAAAGTAAACGGAAAATCGGCACTTCAAAAAGGTGTCCTTCAAACCGGAGAAAAGAAGTTTGAATGGATAGACAGTCTTTTAATCGGCTCCGTATCATCAGAAAAAAAGAGCGTAAAACTTGGTAAATTTGATCGCATCATAACACATCGCATATTTGGAAAGCCCGTTGTAATCTTTATAATTCTTTTGGGACTTATCGCATCATTCATTCCAGCAATACCACAGCTGTCCAAAATAATTACCGACCAAAGGCTAATTGCAACTGCATGAAAT
>CAMVHR010000083.1 GCA_947167345.1 uncultured Treponema sp. | reverse complement strand
GCCATGAATATGCCAGCACCATAAGGGAAGAAGATGAAAAATATTGCATGGGCAAATGGCAGGCATCTTCTTCTGGCAAAGGCTACAAAGTACCTTTTGTATTTGCAACAAACGGACGCCCTTATCTTAAACAGATAGAAACAGAATCGGGAATATGGTTTCACGATTTAAGAAAAGACTCAAACATTCCTCAGGCATTACAGGGGTGGTACAGTCCAGAAGATTTGCTTGCAACGTTTAAGCAGAACGTGGAAGAAGCCGACCAGAAACTTGAAAACCTGCCTTACGATTTTTTGCGAGACCCAGACGGATTGAATTTCCGCTATTATCAGCTTGCCGCTGTTGAAGCCGTAGAAAAAGCCGTAATTAATGGGCAAAAAAGAATTCTGCTTGCAATGGCAACAGGAACTGGTAAGACACGAACAATATTGGGAATGGTTTACCGATTCTTAAAGACAAACCGCTTTAGAAGAATCTTGTTTTTGGTAGACCGCACTGCATTGGGAGAGCAGGCTTTGGATGTTTTTAACGATGTAAAACTTGAAGACCTGCAGCCTTTGAATAAAATCTACAATATTAATAGTCTGGATGATATTGATCTTGCCACTGAAACAAGAATTCAAGTGGCTACAGTGCAAGGCATGATTGCCAGAATTATGAATGAAGATAAAGAGCGCATACCTTCTTCTGGCGATTTTGACTGCATAATTATTGATGAAGCACACCGTGGCTATACATTGGATAAAGAACTGAGCGAAGCAGAACTTTTATTCCGCGACCAGAATGATTTTATTAGTAAATACAAAAAGGTTATAGAATATTTTGACGCTGTAAAAATTGGATTAACAGCAACCCCAGCCTTGCATACAACACAGATTTTTGGCAAGGCTGTCTATACATATTCTTACCGCGAAGCTGTAATTGACGGATATCTTGTTGATTATGATGCACCTCATATTATTAAAACCGAGCTTAATCAAAACGGAATTCATCATGCAAAAGGTGAAAGCCTTGCAAAATATAATCCTGTAACAAAAGAACTTTTGAATTCAGAAGAACTTGAAGATGAAGTTGATTTTGATGTGGAAGAATTCAATAAAAATGTTTTGACTCCATCCTTTAATAAAGTTGTGCTTACAGAACTTGCAAAATACATTGACCCTGAAAGTGAGGAAAAGGCAGTTATATTTGCAGTTAATGACCACCATGCAGATGAAATTGTAAAACTGCTGCGAGACATTTTTGCAGAAATGGATGTTTCTACAAAAGCCATAGAAAAAATAACCTGTGCAATTGGTGACAGGGCACGGGTGCAGGATGCAATTAAACGCTTTAAGAATGAGCATTATCCGACAATTGCCGTAACGGTTGATTTACTTTCAACAGGTATTGATGTTCCAGAAATTACAAAGATTGTCTTTATGCGCCGCATAAAATCCAGAATCCTTTATGAACAGATGCTTGGACGTGCAACACGCCTTTGCCCAAAAATAGGCAAGACTCATTTTGATATTTTTGATGCCGTTGATTTGTACAGTTACTTAGATGAAGTTTCTTCAATGAAGCCTGTTGTTTCAAACCCTAAAGTTTCGTTTGATGAACTTTTTGACGGATACTCTAAAGTTGATGATGAGGAACATGTAAAATTCATAAACGAACAGATTATTGCAAAGTTGCAGAGAATGAAAAGACATTTGGATGATTCGCAGTTGAACTATTTTAAAGTAATGTCGCATTATGAGTCGCCAGATGCTTTTATTGCAAAAGTAAAAGAAGCAAAAAGTGTTTCGGAAGAAAATTGCAAAGATTTTCTTTTAAGGGCAAAAGAGGCTTTCGGGGCTTTTAAAATTCAAAGGACAAATTCACGCTATGTAATAGTAAGCGATAAACAGGATGAAGTTCAGGCTGTAACCAGAGGTTTTGGAAAGGGGCAGGAACCTGCCGATTACTTGGAAAGTTTTTCTACATATCTGAAAAACAACAGGGAAAAAATTGAGGCTTTGGAAATTGTCTGCACACGCCCTGCGGATTTAACTCTTGCGGACTTACGCAAACTGAGCATGACTCTTGATGCAAACGGTTTTAATTCCCTTCAATTAAACACTGCCGTACAGCAGGTGACAAACGAAGAATGTGCGGCAGACATTATTACTCTGGTGCGCCGCTATGCAATTGGTTCGCCACTTATCTCGCACGAAGAAAGAATTCATAATGCAATCAGGCAATTGAACAAGGCTCATTCATTTACTGCTGGTGAAAAGAAGTGGATTGACCGCATTGAAAAATATCTTATTAATGAATCTGTCTTGAATGAGCAGACTTTTGATGAATACATGGCATGGAAAAATCAGGGTGGTTTTGATAAAGTTAATAAAATCTTTAGTAATCAATTGCGCTCAATAATAAAAGAATTGAATGCATATCTCTATGCCGACAGAATAGCATGATATTTTCGCGATTATAACTGATAAAACTATGATTTTTCCCACCGCTTTTTCAACGACCGCGAAGTCCGCGCAATATGGGACGAAGAAAATTCAAAGTGGTGGTTCAGCGTTCTTGATATTATAGGCGTATTGAACAATCAGGGGAATTACGAAAAGAACCGCAACTATTGGAAATACTTAAAGACTAAACTCAAAAAAGAAGAACCTCAGTTGGTTAGTGCCACTAACCAACTCAAACTTACCGCTGCTGACGGAAAAAAATATAAAACCGATGTAATGGACAACGATGGAATTATTGCACTTGCAAAATCATTCCCGAACAATAAATCAGTTCCGTTCGTTCAGTGGTTTACAAACAGCGATGAAACAATAGATGGAAAAAGTAAGTCAAAAGCGTATGCTCTGTTTGAAAGTTCACTTTTGGATAACATCGAAGTCGGAACTGTAAACGGCTTAAAGCAGATACATGCCTATCTTTTTGGCGGATTGTATGATTTTGCTGGAATTATCCGAACCGTAAATATTTCCAAAGGTGGCTTCAAATTTGCAATGGCAGAACGACACGCATTTGGCTGGATTTGATTTTAAAACGCAGTCTAAAAAAATGCGTGGATTGGAGTCAGATTGACAAAAAATCATACCTAAACGCAATGGAAGAGAGCGTAATTGATAGCACAAAAATCAAAGCTCTCCTGCAAAACGCTCTTACCGACAAAATCAACGACCGCGAAACCTTCATGAAAGGCATCGATTATTCATACTACTATGAGGAAAATTGGCTAAGAAGATTGCGATAAATTGAATTTGCAGTAACAGCGTTTAAAAAAAAGAAGTCCGCAGACCCTAGCACTGCGAAAGCAGGAGAAGGAATACTGCGGCTCACAACTTTATTATAGTAAATTTTTGTGGTAAAATCAAACAGTTTGGAGAAGTAAAACAATGAAAAGCATAAAAGAAACAAACAGCAATAAAACAGCTAAGCACAATAATGAATTTGGATTTTTCTTCACAAAAGCTTTTGTTTATTACAGATAAGGAGAAATCTGAATGACACAGAAAGAAATAGAGCGAACTGAAATAGAAGCACCGTATGAATTGCCGGAAGGGTGGAAGTGGTGTCGGTTGGGAGATGTGGCAATTTTGAAAGGTGGTAAGCGCATTCCTGCAGGAAAAAAATGTATTTCAGAAAAAACGCCTCATGTTTATATTCGTGTAACGGATATGCAAAATGATACAGTTAATCTTGATAATCTGATGTATATCACAGATGATATATACTCTGCTATAAAGAATTATACAATATCGAAAGAGGATTTGTATTTAACAATTGCAGGAACAATCGGAAGAGTTGGTATTATTCCTGATTGTTTAGATGGAATGAATCTAACGGAAAATGCTTTGAAAATTACAGATATAAAGTGTGATAAAAAGTATCTTCTGTATGTTTTAAAAAGTGATTTTACACAGAATTATTTTTTTAATTCATATCATCAAGTTGCTATGCCAAAACTTTCTATTTTAAATGCAAGTAATACTCAAATTCCTCTTCCTCCAACACTTGCCGAACAACAGTGCATCGTAAACCGCATAGAAGCAATGTTCGCAAAACTAGACCAAGCCCAAGAAAAAGCTCAGGACGTACTAGACAGCTTCGAAAACCGCAAAGCTGCTATCCTGCACAAAGCCTTTACTGGTGAACTAACTGCCAACTGGCGCAAAGAAAACGGTGTGAGCGATGATAGCTGGGAAGAAAAACTCTTTGATTCTTGTATTGCCAAAATGCAAAATGGATTATCAAAACGTTCTGGAAATGAAGGTACAGAAACTGTAGTTTTAAGACTTGCGAATATAGGTGAAAACGATTTTGATGTATCAGATTTACGAATAATAAAACTTACTTCGAAAGAGCAAGAGAATTATTCATTAACAAAAGATGACGTTGTTATGATCCGTGTAAATGGCTCTAAAACAAATGTCGGTCGTCAACTATTAGTTAGAAATAATGAAGGTTGGAGCTTCTGTGATCATATTATTCGAATAAGATTTGAAACATTTTGTTTGCCTAGTTATATGGTTTATTTTTCAAATACAAAAGAATATAAAGATTATATTCAAGACAATATGGTTTCAAGTGCTGGCCAAAACACAATCAGCCGAAAAGGTTTATCAAATCTTTCATTGAGAATCCCAACACTTGATGAACAACAAGAAATCGTCCGCATCCTAGACAGCGTGCTAGAAAAAGAATCCAGTGCCAAAGAAGCCGCCCAAACAGTACTAGACCAAATCGCCCTGCTAAAAAAATCAATTTTAGCCCGAGCGTTTAGAGGAGAGTTGTAAATTTTTTGCTTGATTTTGCATAAAATATTATGTAAAATCTTACATAAGAGGTTTTTATGGTAACTTTTGCACGCAATGAAATTGTTTCAAGCTCTCAGTTTGTCCGCGGATTTGCAGGATTTTTACAGAGAATGACAAAATCCAACGATGAGAAAATCGCCGTCATAAAAAACAACCAGATGCAGGCTGTCATGATTCCGATTGATGAATACGAGCGGCTCAAAAGCCTGGAGGAAGCCGCCGAGCAGAAAGAAATTTTCCAGACCATTCAGGAGAGAAAAAATACGCCTGGTTCTGAATATGTATCCTATGACGATGCAATGAAAATGGCAGGATTGTAAGTGGAATACGAAATCAAATTTCACCCTATGGCGTTGCAGGAGTTCTGCAGCCTTGACGGAAGCGTAAAGAAACTCGTTAAAAAGCAGCTCGACAAGTTAAAAACTTCCCCTTTGCTTGGTGAAGAATTGGGAAATAAAAACGGCTATGACTTGACCGGCTACAGAAAAATGTACGCCTGCAAAAAGCAAATCCGAATCGTGTATTCTGTCGTTGAAAATGTCCTTCTGGTAAACATAATCGCCATCGGCAAACGGGAAGAGATGGAAGTCTACAAAACGGCTTCTGAGCGGGTGTAAAATGCTGGTTTTTGTAGAAAAAGAACATCATGAAAAGGAAGCCGCTGGGGCCCGCCCTGGATCAAATCGCCCTGCTAAAAAAATCAATATTGGCGCGGGCATTTAGAGGAGAGTTGTAAGATGACAGATAATGAGAATTCTGATTATTCTGCAACAAATGAACTTTTGGAAGCTGTAAATTCTAATCTTTTGGAAACAGTATTTGATTTATCACAGATAGATTTAAAAGCTGCTTTATTAGCTCTCACAGGTAAAGATTCTCTGTTTGCAGAAATTCCCGTTTTAAAATGGATGGTATCTGGTGTAAGAATTACTTCAAATATTTCTACGATTCACTCAATTCGTAAATTTTCTGCCTTTATAAAACCTATAAAGGATAGTGAAATATTCGAAAATGAAGATAGTAAAAGAAAACTCGTTGAAATATGCGGCTCTCAAAAGAAGCTGGATTTTGTTATTGAACAGACTTTATTTTCTTTGGATAAATACGATTCTGAAATTAAAGCTCAATGGCTTGCAAAAATGTTTGTTGCAACTTTTAAGGAAAAGAAATTTTTAGTTGATGAATATAATGCAATTCAATTTTCTATTAATTCATTAAACCCGATTACAAGTATAAAAACTCTAGAGTTTTATTATAAGTATCATAAGGATAGAATAAATAATGGTAATATTGATGATAAACAAGAACAAGAAGTATTGAATACAGATTTTTCATCTTTAATTTTGTCGGGATTTTTAAATTTACCACATGGCGGATCTTATTCTGCCCTTGCAGAGAAAGTTAGTATAAATGATTTAGGAAGTAGATTTTATGAAAATATAATTTTAGGGCAAGAATAAATGAATAAGGAGCTTTTTTGAGGTTTTTGCAAATATTTGTTTGAAATTTGCAGTTTTTATGCAAATATTGGTTGAAAAATTTTAAAATAGCCGATATTTTAAATAAAATACAATTTTCTAAGGATATATTATGTTATTACAGTTTCAATGTTCAAATCATCGTTCAATAAAAGATGAGATTACATTTTCGATGTTGGCATCTTCTGATGATTCGCATGAAGAAAAACTGATAAAGAACTTAGGAGAAGGAAATTATATATCTCGTTGTGCTTCTTTATATGGTGCTAATGGTTCTGGCAAGACAAGTATTATTAGTGCCATTTTGTATATGAAGCAACTTGTTATTAGTAGTAATTCTTATCAAAACGAGTCTCAAATTGTTCGTTTGCCTCATAAATTGGCAGTTGATTCTCCTACAAAATATAGTATTAATTTTGAAAAGAATGGAATTGTTTATCAGTATTCATTTGAATATGATAATAAAGAAATCATTTCTGAATCTCTTTACTATTGGCCTAATGGCAAGAGAGCCTTAATTTTTGAGCGAACCGCAGAGATACTAAACAATGAACCAAGTTTTAAATTTTCCAATGAATTTAAGAAAATGGGTGAAAATTGTAGAGGTCGATTAAAAAGCTTCAAATTGCTTTTATCTGTGGCATTTAACGAAACTAATATTGAATATATAGCGAATGCTTTTAATTTTTTTCAAAATGATTTGGTTATCCTTTTTTCAAATGAACCAAGCAATTGGTTGCAATATTCAGTAGATAGGTTAAAAAAAGATGAAGAACTAAGAAGAATGTTTCTTGATTTTTTACATTCCATAGGCTCAGATATTTTGGATATGATTCTTGTTAACCAAATCCGTACATTTTCTGAAAAGGAATTGTTAAAATTTCCATCGGAGTTACGTCAGGCGTTATCTGATCAAGCTCTCAGATTAAATAATATATTGATTCTAAGATATAAAGATTTTGATATTGATATAAATGATGAATCTGAGGGTATCAAGAAACTTTTTGCCATGATTTGTCCTTTAATTGACATAATTAGAAATAATAAAATATTTTTCTGCGATGAAATTGAAAACAGTTTACATTCTTCAATTGTATTGGAAATAATACGACGTTTTTTTAATAATGAAAAATCTACAGCACAATTCATATTTGCAACGCATAATACTGAAATCTTGGATTTAAACATTATGAGAAGAGACCAAATTTGGTTTACAGAACTTGAGAAAACAGAGCGAAAAACCGATTTATTTTCACTTTCAGATATTAAGAATGTTCGTAAAGATGAAGCTGTTCAGAAAGGCTATATTGCCGGTAAATATGGGGCTATTCCTATGATAAATACAGAAATTCAAAAAATCTGTGAGGAATGTTAATGTCTTCAATAAATAATTCTTTTGGTCTGATTTCAAGAAATAATTCTCCGTCGCGACCTTCAAATACAATTGCTTTTCCTCGAATAAAGTTTAACTTACAAGAAATTCTTGACAGATTTAATGCAAACATTGCTGATATTCGAAGCCATTTTCAAACTGCCGATGATTTGTTGGCTATGCAACCTACAAAACATACAGCAGCGGAAGATATTTGGCGTTCGCAAATTGTATTCTTAGATAGTGCATTGGATTTTTATATACATGAAATTGTAAAGTATGGAATTATAAAAATGTTCAATGGAGATTGGACACCCTCAAATGATTATAAAAAAATGAAAGTGCATTTAAGTTTTGCTGTAGATTTAGCTCAGAATCCAAGCAGTGCTTCTAAGTTGCGTGAAGAAATTGATGAGATGAATAAGTATTCTTGTTTTATGGGTGCAAAGAAATTAAAAGAGCAGCTTGATTTTATTGATGTTAATTATAATTTGCGAAATTCAGATAAAACTCTACTTAATGATTTATATAATCGCAGAAATCAAATTGCACATCAGTCTGACCGAATCCCAGGACAGCAACAAAAACAGCCAATTTCAAAAAATTATGTTGAAGATTTTATAAACAAGATAGAGAATTTTGTTGTAAGTAATTTACATCCTGGAGTTATAATCAAAAGTTGTGGATTGGCTAATATAGCCTAATATAGAAAAAG
>CAMVHR010000082.1 GCA_947167345.1 uncultured Treponema sp. | reverse complement strand
AAGAAATTTTCCCCTGACCCTGCAAAGATTGCAAAGGAAACTGCTGTTCCTCAAAAGACAAAGATTTATGTTCCTACTCAGGACTTGGCTGCCTCAAAAAAATATATGGTTTGGGAACCTCCTAAGTACGAAACCAGAACCCTTAAAAATAATATCCCGGTATATTTTCTTTATGATGAAAAGAAAAAGGTAAACTATATTCATATCGGTGTAAGGGGAGGGAATACATATCTTGATTCTCCTGACTATTCAGGACTTGAAAAAGTTTTGTTTGAGAATATGACAGTATGGTCAAGAGTTTACAATCAGGAAACTCGCCGCCGTACACTTGCAGAAACACGCTCTTCTATATATGCGACAACATATAGGGATGGAAGTGTTTATTCTCTTGGTACTACAGACGCATTCCTTGATAAAACCTTGCCTATATATCTTGACGGATTCATGCATCCTTCGTTTAAGCAGGGAATGTATATTGCTTTGAAGAACTGTGCAGATGAAGATGTTAATCCTTCAAAGCGTGATCCTATTTTATTTCTTGACAGCAAGATTATGTCTCAGATTACAAAAGGACATCCTTATGAAAAGGACTGTTCAATGACAAAAGAATCTTTGGATTTTGCTTCCTCAAGCAAGGGCTATAAAAAATGGGAAGATGCAATTGCTACTTTGTATAATGACATTGTACGTCCTGCAAATATTTTTGTTGTAATTTCTGGTAATGTAAATGCAGACAAGATGATGACAGAGCTTGAAAAGACTTTGGGTACTATTGCAGAAACTACAAGCAAGACAAGTAAGGATAAAAAAGCTAATAAAAAGAAGAACCGCGACAATGAAGCTCTGCAGGCAGAGCTTGCAGGTGTTGTAGGTCCTTATTCTATTTCTGGGGAAGATGAAGTTCTCACACTTGATTCTGTTGCACATGGAAGTGGACATGCTATTAGAATTGTTTCTGCTCCTGCGGAAGACAGTGATGATTATCTTCCTTCTTTGCTTGCAATGGACATGTACAATGACCTTCTGTTTAATGTAGTACGTGAACATTATGGTGTTTGCTATACTCCAAGTGCATACATTTCTGGAAGAAAGGCTGCTATTGGTGTAGAAAGTCTTTACAAAATGTCTGATTTGGAACATTTTGCTTCTCGTGTAAATGAGGCTCGCGGATACATGTCACAAGGAAAGCTCATTGACAGTACAACAAAAGACGGCAAGTATGAATTTTCATCTATAGATAAGAGGCTGCAAAGCTACAAGAATGCTCAGATTATTGCAACCTATAGTCCTCAGGCAACTGTACAGGGTATGGGTGCAAGCATTGTCTATAATCTGCTTGCATACAATGATCCTTTCCGTACAAGAAAGATGGTCTCTCAAATTCATGATGCAACTGCATCTCAGGTTCTTGATGTTTTCAAGAAATACTGGGTAAACGCACCAGGCAAATGGTTTGTTGTTGTAAATGAAGAAGATGAAGATAGTGTAACGTTTGAATAAAAAAAGAAGGCTGTCCGTTTTGGACAGCCCTATTTTTTTAGACTACATTCTATGTTCTGTCATAAATGCTTGTGTTTCTGCAAGTGTTGGCAGTGCAGGAATTGCTCCTCGTTTTGTTACGCACAGTGAGGCTACTGCATTTGCAAAAGAAATGTCTTTTTCAATTTCTTCTTTTGTAAAGTCAAGAGGCTTTTCGCGTCTTGTAAGGCGGTAAAGAATGCCTCCGTTAAAGCTGTCCCCAGCTCCTGTCGTGTCGGCAACTTTTACTTTAGGTACGCTAAGTTGTCCGCAAAAGCCCTTCTTTGTTGCATAGTATACGCCTTTTGAACCTAGAGTAATAAGTACTAAAGAAACTCCCTGCGAAAGAATCTGTTTTGCTCCATCTTCATGTGAAATGCCCTTGCCAAACAAAAGTTCCAGCTCTTCATCAGAAACCTTTACGCTGTCTGCCATTGGAAATATGCTTTTCATTAACGGAATTGCATCTTCTCTACCATGCCACAGGTTTGCGCGATAGTTTGGATCGTATGAAATAAGTCCCCCTGCTTTTTTTACGGCTTCTATTGCGGCTAAAGTTGTACTTTTTGCAGGTTCGTCAGTAAGCGAAAGAGAACCTATGTGCAAAATCCTTGCGTTTTCAAGCATGTCTATATCCAGATCTGTTGGCTTTATCTGAGTGTCTGCTCCTGGATTGCGGCAAAAGCTGAATGTGCGCTCCCCATTCGGTGCAAGACTGACGAAAGCAAGTGTTGTGTGCTGATTGTCGCAGTACCTCATGCCACTTGTATCTACGTTAAGACTATTCAGCACGGCTCTTGTGTCTTCTCCAAAAGAGTCGTGACCTGTCATGCCAATGAATGCACCTTTGCCTCCAAGCTTTACTGCCGCACATACGCAGTTTGCAGGTGCTCCTCCTGGGTTTTCTTCATATATCTTTTTCCCCTCTGCATTTGTTCCTGAGTATGTAAAGTCTATAAGTATTTCGCCCAATGCGACAACATCATATTTTTTCATTTTAGTCCTCCATTAAAGTCTTTAATCTTTCATACGTCAGTTCTGCTGTTGAAGTTACCTGCATGTCTGCTTTTTTAAGCGATTTATCAGGACTTATTCCCACGGCAGTAAGGCTTCCTTTTTTGATAGCTTCTACTCCAGCTTCGGCATCTTCGATTCCAACGCAATCATTATACCATGCTCCTGACTTTTCTGCAGCCTCAAGGAAAATGTCTGCTTCTGGTTTTGCTTTTTGTACATGCGCAGCGTCTGCTATTGCCGTGAAGTATTCACTTATGCCAAGGTATTCAAGCACTGCAGGAGCGTTCTTGCTGCTTGAAGCAAGCGTTGCAGGAATGTTGTGAGCCTTTAGCTCTTTTAAAAGTGGCAGGATGCCCGGCAGAATGTCTTTTTCTGTAAGACCTTTTAGAAGTTCCTTGTATCTTTCATTTTTTTGTGTACAGCGTTCTGCTTTTTTTTCTGCAGTCCACTCAACTTTATTTTCTGAAAGAATTACTGCAAGAGACTCTTCTCTTGAAATGCCTAAAAGTTTTTTATTCATCTCTTTGTCAAACTTTAGGCCTTCTGCATCTGCCATTTCTTTCCATGCCTGATAGTGCAATGGGGCGGTGTCTGTTATTACTCCGTCAAGATCGAACAATACTGCTCCAAGTTTCTTTTTAAGGCTAAAAGTCTTGTTTTCGCCGGAAGCAAGTGTAAATGTGCAGTTTCTGTGTGTCAACTCCAGCCCTGAACCTTTTCTGAGAGAGTATGTGGCACTGTCTTTTGTAAGTACGACATCAATAATACATCCTTTTATGGCAAGTGAAAAACTTATTTTATTCCATCCGTGTGGTAGCTTCGGATTGAATGAATATTTTCCTCCGTAATCGCGGAATCCAGCAAATCCGTAGACAATGCCCATCCAGCTTCCTGCCATGCATGCGGTGTGGATGCCGTCTTTACTGTTACCGTTTACGTCATCAATATCCATGCGGACAGTCTTGTTAAAGTAATCTAAGGCTTTTTCGGTGTCGCCTGTTTCTGCTGCCATAATGCTCATTATGCAGTGTGAAAGCGATGAGTCTCCTGTTGTGTATTTTTCGTAAAAGTTAAAGTTACGGATTTTTTCTGCAAGAGAAAAGCGACTGCTCAAAAGAAACTGTGCCAGTACAAAATCCGGCTGCTTTAAGACCCTGTGTCTGTAAATTACAAGGGGGTGGTAGTGTAACAGTAACGGATAATTTTCTTTAGGGGTGTTTTCAAAATCCCAGTCTGCCTTGTCCATAAAACTGTCGTCCTGTGGATATACGGCACTGTCCTTGTCAAACGGAATATACATTTTATTTGCGGCATTAAGCCATTCTTGTTTTTCCTGTTCCGTCGCCCTTTCTCCTGCACGAACGGCAGAAATCTCAAGGTTCTCTTGTGCCATAAGGTTTGTAAATGCATTGTTGTTTACAATGGCAGTGTATTCGTCTGGTCCTGTAACATCGTTTATACAGAATGCACCTCCCTTACTTGGTGTGTAACTTCCAAGCGAAGCGTACATTCTTGCTGTTTGCGCGGACATTTCTTTTACTGCATCATTGTCAAATCCTGTGTCGTTTTCGTGTGCGTTCAAGTACCTGTTCAGTGCAAACATTATGTCTGCATTGATGTGGTACTGGGCTGTACCAGCTGGAAAGTATGCGCTTGTTTCTTCTCCGCTTATGGTGCGCCATGGATATAGCGCTCCTTTCAGGCTCATTTCTTTTGCACGGTCCTTTGCCTTGTCCAAAATTGATGCCCTGTATTCCAAAAGCTTTCTTGCAACTTCTGGAGCTGTATATGTAAAAACAGGACACACATAGCTTTCCGTATCCCAAAAGAAATGACCTTCATATCCTTCTGATGTCAGTCCTTTTGCCGCAATACTGACTTTGCCGCTTCTTCCTGCGGATTGCAACAGATGGAAAAGGTTAAACTGTAGAGCTTGCTCGGCAGAGGAAGCTCCTTTCTCGTTAGATGCAGTTTCTTCTATATTAATGCGGGCAACACTCCAGAATTCTGAAAGAAACTTCTCTTGTTCTTCACATGCTTTTTCAAAACCTGCTTCTGCAAATGACATGCATTCTTTCTTTGACTTTTCTTCAAGTCCGTCTTGCACTTTATTCCATGAATAGGCAATGTACTTTAGCAAGGTAAAAGTCTTTCCTTTCTCTAAGTCAAACTCGCAAAAACATTCTGGAACGTTATTGCTTGTCTTGCAGGAATTCCATTCAATTTCTGTTCCCTCTGCCAAAAGTTTGTTTATGGCCATGCCGTTTAAGAATAATCCGCTGTTTGCCGTGTGGGCGGTAAAGGACTGAACTCCATCTTTTTTGTCTGCAAAACAGTTTGAACTGTCTATTACAAGAGGTTTGTGGCGAAACTTTGCACCGATTCTAGGATCAACTTCTGCTAAAATATTACTCGTTGTTGTGTCTATGCATGACCAAATCTTTATATGTTCTGTCTTTTGGGATGTGTTTGTTACATTATAGCTTATGACGGCACAATCAGGGTGCGTGAACGAGACAAGCCTTTTACTTAAAAGATCTATTGAAGACCCTTCTGCACTGCACCATGATGTCTTGCGCGTAAGAATGCCGGTATCTTCATCAAGTTCAAGATTAAAGAATGTAACTTTTGAACCTTCTGTACCGCACATGTCGAATGTGCGTCCATCTACTGAAAGTTCTATTCTTTTTGAGTCCGGCAAGTTTAGTATTGTTTCATGATTTTTTGCGTATCCGTAGGCATTTTCACCGTACTGAATTGTTTCGCTGTCATAAAAACCGTTTATGTATGTGCCTTTATGGACAGTACCGTTTTTTTCTTCTGTATCACCACGAAACCCAAGATTTCCATTACCCAAAGTAAAAAGAGTCTCGTTTCTGGCTGTATCTGCCTTTCCGTATCTGTCTGTTGAAAATTTCATATATACCTCTCCCGCCTTAGCGGATGTTTTCTTTTAACCATCGCACTTCATAAGGTTCAAGTTCCTGAGGCGCATGGTTTTCAAATACTCTGCCTGTAAGCAGGTCTGTACTGTCCTGAGACCATGCATCAATCATGAATCGGGCAGGACTGTCAGAAAAGTTTATTACTACATGAATTGTATCTCTTCGGAATGCAAACACCCTGCTGTCCTGCACGTCGTAGAAGGTGATGTTTTCTCCTCCCATCATTGGCTCGCTTTTGCGAATCTTTATAAGGTCTTTCAAATAATCTGCAATTTCCTTCTGAGAAGCAAACTTTACAGAGTGTTCCCAGTCTGTCTTGATTCTGTGAACCCATCTTGAATCATCACGTTTTGTAGGATCCTCACGATATGAATAGTCGTTTAATATTGCCTTTTCGTCACCGGCATACAAAAGAGGAATGCCGGGCAGTGCAAACTGTGCCGCATACATCATCTTTATGCGGGCAATTGCCATGAGCCGCCAGTCAAAGTTTCCTGTCTTTTCTGCCTGTTCAAGACCTGCAAGGCTTGCCATTGTACCGCAGATGCGGCAGTCTCCTGTCGAAGGATTAAGCTGAAACGGTTCTCCTGCACCAAACGTACCGTCAAAGCGTCCTGTAAAAAATCTGTTTAAAAACTGCCTGTGCATGTAGCCGTCTATTCCAAGTTGTGCCGCATCTTCATCACTGAATGTCCAGCCTATGTCATCGTGGCAACGGATGTAATTTATCCATGCACAGTTTTTTGGTATATACCATCTCTTTTTTAAGGACAGGGTAAGTAGTCTTGTATCCCTGGTCGCTATTGTAGACCAGAAAAGTGCCATCTGCAGCGGATTGTAGCTTAAGCAGCACTCATCCTGATTTATATACTGAATTACCTGATCCGGGTGTACGATTGCTTCACTCTTAAAGTGTAGCGAAGGACATGCAATCCGTGCAACATACTGAAATGCCTGAATGACTGTATGTGCTTTTGGCAGGCTTTCGCAGACGGTGCCTTTTTGCTTCCATACGAATGCAAGGGCGTCAAGGCGAAGTACGTCAACACCAAGGTTTGCGATGAAAAGCATTTCTTCGCACATTGCAAGAAATACTTCTGGGTTTGAATAGTTCAAGTCCCACTGAAATGAGTTGAATGTTGTCCAGACCCATTTTTTCTGTTTTTCAAGATATGTAAAAGAACCACGGCGTACAGTCGGAAAGATTTCTCGTAGCGTTGCATTCCAGGAATCTACCTCATCCTTGTCCTTGTACATAAAATAAAAGTCTTTATATTTAGAATCACCTTTGAGTGCTTTTTTTGCCCAATCATGCTCATTGCTTGTATGGTTAAATACAAAATCAAGCACAAGATGAATGCCATTTTTGTGAAACTCCTGTGCCACAAGACGCAGGTCGTCAATTGTACCTAATCTTGGCTGTACGCGACGGTATGAGTTTATTGCATAACCGCCGTCGTTTTCGCCTTTAGGGCAGTCGAACAGAGGCATAAGATGGACGTAATTCACTCCCAAATCCTTAAGATAAGGGATTTTTGTTATAAGTCCTTTAAGGTTTTCTGCAAACAGGTCTACATACAGCATTATACCGACTGTTTCCTGCTGCAGATACCACGGTCGGGACGTGCTTTCGTTTATTGCATCTTCATCGTTCTGCTTTAAATCATCGGAGCGTTCTGAAGCTGCCTTTTTCATTATGGTTTCAAGCCGGGCAAGAATTTTATAAAAATCCCAACGGCTGCCATATAATTCATAAAGACGTGCCGTAAGCTCCGCCATGTTCTGTTCAAGCTGCTCTTTATACATAATTAACCCTTTACGGAACCTGCCAAAAGTCCGCGTACAAAGAATTTCTGCAAACTCAAGAAGACTATAAGCGGCAGAACCATTGAGACGAAAGCTCCTGCCGTAAGCAGGTGCCAGTCTGTTCCTCGTGTTCCTGCCATGTTCATGAGTCGTACCGTTACTACCTGTACCATGTTCTTTGAACCACTAAGGAATACCAGTGAAACAAGCATGTCGTTCCATACCCAGATAAACTGGAAGATTGCAAATGATGCAATTGCAGGTACGCTTAATGGAAGAATAAGACGTACGAATGTTGTAAAGTGGCTTGCTCCGTCAATGAATGCTGATTCAAGGATTGAGCGGGGCAGGGTAGAGATGTAGTTGTACATCATGTATGTCGCAAGCGGCAGACCAAAGCCTGCGTGTGCCAGCCATATTCCTAGATAAGTTCCGTTCAGGTGAATCTTCTGATAGTCGCGCAAAATAGGAATGAGCGAAATCTGGAGGGGAACGACAAGCAGGGCAACTACCATGCCGAACATTATGTTGCGTCCTTTAAAGTCGAGCCATGCAAATCCATAAGCTGCTGCGGCTGCAATAAAGATTGGAATGATTACGGCAGGCAGGGTTACTGTAATTGATGTAAGAAAAGCACTCAGCATTGTTGTGCCGCGCACTGCCTGTGTGCCTGTCGCATTGCCTACGCTGTATCTTTGACCAAAAAGCACCTGATTGTAGTTGTCGAGCGTAAAGCTTTTTAAGTCAGAGAATGCCTTCCACCATCCGTTTGAGTTTACGGCATCGGCACTGCGGAAAGAAGTAATGAATATTCCGAGTGTTGGAACAGTCCACATTATGCAGATGAGTACAAGAACTACAGTAATGATTGTTCTTGCAGGTGTTTTTTTTCGTTTGTCTTCTTCTCTCATTTGAATGCCTCCCTGTTGCGGAATTCCTTCAGGTTATAATAAACTACAGGACTTACACCAATCAAAATCAGAATGGCAATTGCCGAACCACGTCCGTAGTTCTGGAATGTAAACATCTGCTTGTACTGCTGTGAAGCAAGAACTTCAGTACCAAACATGCCGTTTGTCATTGAATATACAATATCAAAGCATTTAAGTGCTGCAAGAAGGATTGTAGTACTTACGCTTATGATTGAACCTTTAATATTAGGAATGATTACTTGCAAGAGTATGCGGAATTCTCCGGCTCCGTCAATGCGTGCAGCCTCTATCATGTCATCGGGAACTGCCTTTAATGCGGCAGACAGGACTACTAATGCAAATCCGGTCTGGAGCCATAC
>CAMVHR010000081.1 GCA_947167345.1 uncultured Treponema sp. | reverse complement strand
TTCAAAAAGTATTATGTTTCCAAGTTCTTTTTGTATATCAGAACTAGCTCTTTCAGCTTTTAGTTTCATATTTTTTTCACTTCCCTCACTTCAAACACTTCAATCATGTCTCTTTCTTTAATATCTGGGAAGTTTTCGATTGTCATACCACAATCAAATCCACTTTTAACTTCTTTTGCTTGATCTTTTTCCCTTTATAGTTCTTCGTAATTTTAATTTAGTTAGAGTATCATAATAAATTCTATAGTTATCATTTTCATCAATGCAAACAACAAAAAAAATGACACCATTATTTTGCAAATAATTTTTTAAATCTGAAACTTCTGCATTATAAGAAATTAAATCAGTATATGGTGGGGTTTGATAATGTCCCTTTAATTGAATTGGGATTAGTTTTGCAAGCTCTGCTTTTGAAGTTGATTCTTTATTATTATATAAACGTATACAACCATCCCAACTTGGGCTTTTATCATTTGCTGGAATTTCAGGAGTAACATATCCTAAGCGAGATAATACGATTTCCAACTTTCCTCGTGCGGTCAGTTCTATACGTTCTCTATCCATTAAATTCCTTCTCCGTAAGTCCAGCATCAATTATTTTAGCTTCATCAAAACTGAGTCCATATAAGTAATAAACCATCAGGTCAATTTTATGCTCTTCTTTGCTTGTATCTGCCTGCGGATTGGCTTTTTTTGCGGCGAGCACGCTTGTACGCACCTGCTTCAAGCGAGTATCTACCAAAGCGATGATGGGCTTTTGCTGGGCTAGTGTGATCAGGAAACAGCAAATCACAGTTTTATCACCATCAGATTTTGAATATGCTCAAAATGCTTATCCTGGGTAATTACTGTCATATCGTTTGCAAGGGCTGTTGCGGCAATCCACATATCATTTTCTGGCATTACATTACCATGTGAAAGAAGGTCTTTTTTGATTTCTCCGTAAAACTCAGCTACGATATTGGAAACTCCGAGAAGCGGATAGCGCGAGCAAAAACTCTTTGCATTTTGTTTATTTTGAACAACATGTGCAGATTTTGCAGCGCCATACATAAGTTCGCCTAAAACAACTGTACAAGTGCAAAGTGATGAGATTTTTGAAAGTTCATTTATAAGTTCCCTGTCGCCATTCAAAACTCGCACGATAACATTTGTGTCCATCAGATTACCATTCATTTGGCTCTATCCTTCTGCATTCATCAATGGCAGACATCATAACAGAGGCATCCTCATCATTTAAAACCCCGCAGAATTCTTCCAGAGGATTCTCTTCTTTTTTTCGCTTGGAAATAATGAACAAAGCAAAATCGTAAAGCTCATTTTGTTCAGTTTCTGTCATTGTTTCATACATTTTCATCAATGCTTCTGCCATACTACACACCTCCATCACTATTTATTCTATCACAAAAAAGCAAAAATTTCACCTACCTCCACTTCACAATCTTAATCTCGTCAATTGAGACCTTCATTTTATTATCTCCCAATGTCCGCTATATCCGCTTCCAACATATTTTATATGAGACAGTTTTGTGATATGCCGCTTGATTGTAATAACACTTTTTCCGCTAAGTTTTGCAAGTTCTTCTGTCGTTATTTTGGGATTTTTCCTTATCTGCTCTTCAATCCAATTATCAATGGTTCCACCTTGAGTATCATTTTGAGTATCACCTTGAGTATCATCTTGAGTGACATTGTTTTCAATTTCAAACTCAAATGGAATTGTTACCCTTAAAAAGAAATCCAGGAACTCAAAAACCGTTTTTCCGTACCGCTTAGTTACAAGCGGAATTCCGTATCCTGTCTGCTCCATTAAATCAAGGCGAATAAATAATTTTGCAAGTTCTTCATTCACGGGCTTTGAAATGCCTTTGAAGAAATCTTCCTTTGATAGATTTGCAGGAAGCCCACCGGTTGAGACGATTTCCATTCTGTCTGTGTAAACATATATTGCTGGAGGCGTTCCATCCGCCCAGTTGTTATGCAAACACGCGTTGAACCAGACTTCACGGAATGCATCGCTGTCAAAAAGTTTCTTATCGTTGCGTACACCCTTTGAAAAACTGGTTCGGGTTTCGTTTATTACGTCAGTGCAGTAATCAAAAGCCTGTTTCATCGCAACGACAAGGCATTTTTCACCGTATTCGTTTCGGAGTGCTATTCCGTCGGCCTTTTCTTTTCCATTAAATCGAACAACTTTGATTGAAGTTTCATTTTTATCAGCAAGAAGTTCCGCCGTCAGTATTCAAAAACGCTACTATTTCCTTTGGTATCGAGTCTGTAAGTTTTTGTTTTAACTCTGTTTTCTCTGTTTCTGAAAATGTCATATCTCTTTCCTTCCCGTCATACTAGCAATTTTGATTTCTATAATTTAATATTCTCTGTGCCATGATTCTTTGTATTCGACTAACTGGTATTTTGGCATTGTATTTCTCCAAAAATTTAAATTCTTCCAGAAAAAATCTTGCATATTTCAGCCATATTCTTTGTTGCTGACATTGTATTTAACAAAGAAATCCAATTCTGTTTTTGTACAGGTGATAAAGTTGAGTCCTCCAGAATAACCTGTTTTGCAAGTTCAACAGATGCAGTTTCCAGACATTTATTTGCAAGATATTCATTTAAATTCATTCTTTTACCTCCCAATGGCCAGTTTTATCTGGTCCAACATGTTCAATTATTTTATTCACTTTTAAATACTGTAAATCACGTTTTATTGTTTTATCTGTAACGTCAAGCTTTTGTGATAACTGTGAAGCTGTAATGTGAGGATTTTCTTTAATGCTTAGTAAAATCTGTTTTTGACGTTCATTTACAGGGACATTTACAGGGACACGCGCCTTAAACAGCATCATAATGTCATTGGGATGAACTGTATATTCCGGTTCTGCAATTCCGTATTCTTTACAAAGATTGCAGATTTTTTCTATGCCACGGCCCCAGCTTTCTATAAAACCTGCTCTAAAGAATGTGTTTGCAATATCAGGGTTATGTGGAAGAGAACGATGTTTTTGCATTAAAGTATCAGCTGTCCAGTTGGCAGGAAAAACACAATCGTTGCTGATATAAAGCTTATCCTTGTAAACGCTGATTTGTACAGGCACGCCAACAGAAAAATCTTGATGAATTAGCGCATTGAACACTGCTTCGCGCACAGCATCTTTCGGAAAAGGATAATGCTCAATGCGAGTAATGTTGTCATAAGAAATTTCTGCAGTCAGATATTTTGTATAAAGCAAGTCTATTACCCTGTCTGCCTGAATCATAAGAGAACCATGAACTTCATCCTGATAGCGCAAGTCTGCATCAGTTTCAAAAAAGCCGATTTTTACGAAGGAGCCTGTTATCCACTTTTCAGGATTTCGATGGAAGAGCAAAACCGCTGCCCGTTTGAGCATAGTTCCGTCAAGCAGGTTCAGTTTTTCAAGCAATTCCATATTTGAAAGTTTTAAATCATCCTTACTCATTCTTCCGCTACGTATTGCTTCGCGATGAAAAATATCAAAACTTTCTCTATCCAAGTCATCAACCGTTACATTTTCAAGCGAAACAGAATCCCATTTCTTGCCTGTTTTTTTCAATAAGAAATTCGTAAGAGCAGAGCCCTGTAAAAGTTGTTTCGTACTGCCAGTTCTGTAATGATACTCGCCCTTGTAGTTCACAGGGTACGGATTTTCATCAACCGTGATTCTTATGACATCCAAACCGGTTTCGTTCAGCAAGTCAACATCAACAATCAAGCCAAGCGCATCGCCACATTCGCACGCACCTGCTACGAATGTGTATTCGGAATATCTTCCATGAGTTTCTTTGAATCAGCAACGCCACAAACAGAACCGTCATCACGCTTACCAATATAAAGCACACCGCCCTGTGCATTTGCAAAACGTCGCAATCCGCTTTGCGTCTTGCTAAACGAGTTTTGACAAGCAAAACTCGCGCAAATCCATTTGAGATATTCATCACGCCAAGATTCTTTGTATTCAATTAACTGGGATTCGGACATTATCAGAAAACTCCAAAAAGTTTTTTAATCTCTTCCGTCGTCGTTCGCGATTCTTTTACAAATAACTTACTAAAATCAGAAAATGCTTCCAAATCATTTTGAGTACCAACTGCTTCCATAAAGCTTACTTCCAAAACATATAAGGCTGTAAATGCATAACTAACATTCTTCAAATTTGCTTTGGAATAATTTATTTTTGAAGAATCGCCATCAACAGCAGAAGTTCTATTATGTTTTACCTTATTATAATCAGACCACCAAGATGGAATTGAAGATTTATCTTTCAACCGAAAACGATGACTTTTATCTTTAGCTACATAAGTTTCTGTTCTAAATTTTTTCCACGGGGCAATTTTATATGTATCAAGAAAACGACATTCTACTTCTTGTATTTTTTTTCGTTCAATAGAGCTATCTGTTTTTACTGCATCATTATATTCTTCCGTATAAGTGAATGAATCCTGAATTTCATACCACCATTTATAAATACTGTTGCTTTTGTCTTCTGGATTAAATGAATTATTTATTTGTGATGCCATCATTTTACCAATAACATCAATTTCGCTACAAACAGCCTGATATAATTTCAAAAACTCAACAGAATAAGTTGAAAAATTATCTTCCGTAAATTCTACATAGCGAGATACTAACTGGAACTCCTTTTCCAATTCAATATAATATTTCCAGTAGTTTCTGATAAAACTATTGAATAATTCTGTGTTTCTTATCATCAATCGACTCCGTTATCATCTTCTACATTAAATTCTTTCTTTAAGAGTTTAAAGAAAACCTGATTTCTACTATATGCGAGTTCATATATATCTTCAAATGAATATAATTCTATTCGTATTGGTTTTCTTGTGGTAGGATTATTCGCACTTATTGAAAATTTTTCATCTTTATAATAAGAATTACTCAAAAAAGGAACCTGTTCAAAATCGCCACTTACATTGTTAGATGACAATTCTTTATTTATATCAGACTTCCGAGCCAAAATTATGCCTATATATTGCACACTATTTGTATCAATATCCCAATTCAATATATCTTTCGGATTTTGATAAAAATCTTGAGCATATCTTTTTACTTGGGCAATCATACCTTCTTCCCGATTGCCTGCATTATGGGCTTTTGTTGTTGATTTCAATTCCAAAATCAGGATTTGCTTTGTTTTCTCTGGATCATCAGCCCAAATATAAATATCCGAAGCCTTTTGCCCCTGTTTTGTACTTTGTGCTTTAAAATTACTAGAAAAAATCGTAAATTTGTCGTCCAAAATCCACAAATTATGAAGATGATTTACATTTGCAGTCTCATCCCCAAGAATCGTTCCTCTTTTAAAGAACAATTCATGAACGGTACTTTCTAATTCAGGCTTATCATTTCCTTCTTCATCAAATGTTTGAATCAAAGAATGTAAATGTTTTAAAACTCGCTCTCGATGCTTCACATAAATTTGTAAACTTGAATTTAACAATTTTTCACATTCTGGTGAATCTGTAAAATTTTCTTTTGCTTTTTCAGTAGCGTTAACATCATCCTTTTGAGTCCAAAACTTTTTCTCGATCTTTGATTTCTCTTCAATAGCAGTCTTTATTATTTCATCTGCCCTTACAATATTTTTTCCTTGAATAAGGCCAGTATCCTCAACAAATGCTTCAAGAGATGGGTATTGCTTTCTGAATTTTTTTAGATTTTGCTTGGTTTCTTCTCGATTTTTATTAATTACAGTTTTAAACTTTTCATCTAAGATTTCATCAATTTTGGAATTTATCAGAGAAATTTCAACCTCAGAAATATCAATTCGTTCCCCTTTTGTATCAACCTGTTCATCAAAATAATCTGATGTTAAATAAAAATGATACCCATCATCACTATCAATGGAATAGCTTAATTTCCTATTTGAAAGTTCTGCACGCAAATTTCTTGCAAAACAAGTAACAGGATTTTCACCATGCATTTTTTCTTCTTTTTTTATCAACCAAAGCTTAAATTCCGCTTTTTTTTCTATAGTTTCTTCAAGAAGAGTGATATTAAATGAAATTACATCTGATTCTGATTCAATATCGCTTTTGTTTATATTTTCTGAATTTCTATTAAAACTTATACAGATTTCCAAATTTTTATTATTAACAATGAATGGGAAAAATGTTTCAACAAACCATTGTTTTAGAGTAGAAGCATCCGAATGTTTTTTGAAAAATGTCTTTGCACGACTAAAAGATTGACTCCTACTTATTTCAAGCATAAGTTTAGTATATGAATCATCTTCATGTGCATCTTCGTCTGAGAATAAATCAACTGTAAAAAGTGCATTAGCATTATCGATAATCGGAGGATAAGGAATTTTTCGTTTTTTTAAAATCCCATTTTTATCTTTATAAACAGTTTCGTATTCAGCAAAATCTGTAAAATAAACTATTGCCAAACGCCCTTGTCCAAGCGGATGAAATTTGAATTGTTCCTTTTCTTCATTCCTCTTATCCAAGGCATTAAAATAATTGCTGTTATGTTCGGTGAAGCCTTCTCCATTATCTGTCAAAGTAATTGAACATTTTTCATTTTCTTCATCAAAATCAATATCAAGATTTATTCTAGGAACAAACCCATTCTCTTTACTTTGTCTAATTAGGACAGCATGAATAGCATTTGAGATAATTTCTCTCAGTAACAAAGAGAATTTTTCACGACTATTTTTATATTCTTTCTCTGCTCTATACTGAACATCTGATTTCTGTTCCATACCTCTACATCTCCTTCACCTTAGTCTCAATAAACTCGATTTCATCTTTTGAAAGCCCATATTTCTTATACAGCTGTTTGTCTATTTCTGAAACAGACTTGCTCCAGTTGATGTCGCTGGTTGCGGTGAAGTCTTGGAGAGGAACATATGTCCATGTTGATTTTGGATTGTGTTGTGTCGCTTTTTTTACACCAAGCATTGCACGTGCAAATTTGGTTTTTATGTATTTTAGAGCATTTTCTGCTTCAGTACGTGTATTAAATGTTCCTATTGCCAAAAAAGTATCAGAAAAACCATTACCTAACTCAGAAATCATAGGTGAACTAAAGTCATCAAATGCACCTTTGCCATTTGATTCTGTAACAAGTACATTAAATGTATCAATATAATCATTTTTCTGGATATTTTTTCTTGAAACAAATCTATTGATACGAGAGGATTTTCCTTTTGCTAAAAAAGTAATTGAATCATCATCTTCTTTATTTTCTGTAAATATACTTGGTAAAAGTTCAACTATCTTAGAAACAATCTTTTCTTTTGTTCCTTTTCCTGAAAGTTTCTCAATTTCTGGATACTTAGCTAAACACTCTTTAGTAAATTTAAAAACTCCTTGAGAAGAAACTGCATCCTCAATAGATTCAAAATCTTTGCTTTGTTTTACTTTATTAAGTATAGAGTTTAGTTCTTTATAAGGTGTAAAAATACCAATTGCACCGTAATTACAATTTATATCATGTAATGATATAAGAATTCCTCCCTTTATATCTTCAATAGCATCGGGAAAAACTTTTACAGCATCAGATTCATATTTTGCAACCTTAAAGTGTTCATCATTTAAGATTTTCTGATTCCAAGTTTCAGATGTCTGTCCTGCCCCAAATAAGAATCTGGCAGGTGTGATTAAAACTGAAACAGGAGCTTTTTCGAATGATATATCCATAAATTGATCATAGATAGGTGGCTTTCTACCATTTTCTGCATTTTCTTTATGATACGGTGGATTACCAAGTATTGTATCAAAATTCATATCTTTAAGCTCCTTGAGGATTTCTTCATTTTTTGTTGTGTCTATCAAATCATACGAAGTAAAATTAGAATAAATGTGTTCTACAGGCATTCCCAAAAGTTGGTAAATCTTCCTTGTACATTCATAAGTTACGCCCGATGTTGGAATGCTGTACACATTATTCTTTATCTTGCTGCCATATTTTTGTAAAAGCGCATTTGCAAATTCTCCGGTCTTTGAGGCAATGTCGAGGAATTTGTCGCTTGCGCAAATATCATCCGGCAGATTGTTTACAAGTTCCATTGCGACATTATCCGGCGTTACTACTTCCGAAACAGAAAGGCGTGACATTTTCTTTAATGCTATTCCAATCTTATCCGGGCTTATTTCTTTTCCAAGCTGGTTGATGTTTTGGATTTTATCTTCAAGATAAGAAAGAATCTGCGGATTGATTTTATCCCGGACAAGTTTTAATTCTTTTACATTAATCTGAAGGTTCTTTCCAATGCGTTTTCCTTCTGTATCATTTTCGATATTGAAAATTATATCCGAAACGCTCTTTTCATCTTTTTCAGAAATAAAGGCAAAAAGCAAGAGCTTAAAATAATAGCCTTGCAGCTTGCTTGCCAATGCTTTGCTGTTATTTTCTTCACTTTGAGAATTATCTTTTTTCTCTGTATTTTGAGGCTCCGAATCTCTAGCCGTTTGTGCCTCCGGCGTATCAATATCATCACCGTCGTCTTCTGAGCCGTAAGCTGACACATCAAACTTAATGCCTTTTGCCGTAACTTCCGGCTGTTTTTCAATTATTGAACGAATTGAATCATCTTC
>CAMVHR010000080.1 GCA_947167345.1 uncultured Treponema sp. | reverse complement strand
CTATGGCAAAAGGTAATGCGAACGTAGATTATAAGAAGCTGTGGAAGCTATTGATTGATAAAGATATGAAGAAAACGGATTTGATTACTGTGGCCGGGATTTCCTCTAATGTATTGGCCAAACTGAATAAAGGCGAGTTTGTCTCCATGGAAAGCATTCAGAGGGTTTGTAAGGCCTTGGATTGTGATGTGGGGGATATTTGTGTGATGAATGAAACATCTTCCGCAGAAAATGGATGAAGTGTCATTCTTTGACATTGTAGTGCGATAGAATAGTTTGGAAGGGTGCAGAAGATGGCAAAAATAAATGTAGAAAATGCAGAAATAACGGTTATTCGTCAAAATGAAGATGATTTTATTTCTTTAACAGATATGGCACGCAGTCAGTTGCAGGAACATATTATTTTTCGTTGGCTGAGTCTAAAAAGTACAATAGAATATCTTGGTGAATGGGAAATGCTCTATAATCCTGATTTTAATTGTACCGAATTCGGTGCAATTAAAAATGCTTCGGGAAGCAATAACTTTGTTCTTTCTGTTAAGACATGGATTGAACGCACGAATGCCATAGGAATTGTATCAAAAGCAGGACGCTACGGTGGAACTTACGCACATAGGGATATTGCTTATCATTTTGGAATGTGGATAAGTCCAAGATTTCAGCTTCTGCTTGTAAAGGAATATCAGCGGTTAAAAGCAGAAGAACAAAAACAGCTTGGCTGGAGCGCAAAACGGGAACTTGCAAAAATCAACTATCATATCCATACAGATGCAATCAAGCAGAACCTTATTCCGCCTGAACTGACACCACAGCAAAAGTCATTTGTCTATGCAGATGAAGCAGATATGCTTAACGTAGCCATGTTCGGAATGACCGCGAAACAGTGGAGAGAAGCAAATCCAGATCTAAAAGGTAATATCCGCGACTACGCCACAATCAATCAGTTGATTTGCCTTAGCAATATGGAAAACTTGAATGCAGTATTCATTAACGACGGACTTCCACAAAGCGAGCGCCTGGAAAAACTGAACAAAATTGCCATCCAGCAGATGAAGGTTCTTGAGAATGTTGATGACAGGAGATTGTTGAAATGATTATGGATATGAATGCGGTTGGGGGAGAAAAACAATAATTATGACAAAATTAACAGTACAAGAAAAAAACGGAAAAATCTATTGTTCCTTAAAAGATGCATGGCATGTTTCAAAGCCAGAAGAAAAGGTTAGACAAGCGTGGGTTTGCAAACTTGTAAATGAATATGGTTATTCCCTAGAACAAATGGCACAGGAAGTTTCTGTTACGACTTCTAAAAAAGCAACTGGCGAAGCTCGTGGAGATGGCAATGCTCGTGCTGATTTAGTTGTATGGAAATCAAAAGAAGATAAACTTGCCAACAAACATGCATTTATTGTTGTTGAATTAAAAGCAGAAAATGTTCGTGTTCGTGTAGAAGATTATTATCAAGGATATAATTATGCATCATGGGCTGGTGCAAGTTTTTTTGTAACATCAAATGAAAAAGAGACAAAGTTCTTTAATGTTGATCCAGAATATCTTCCTAAAAAACTTGAAGAAATTATTGGAATCCCGACTGCACAAGAAGCCTTAAGCGATAAGAAAGTTAGTGAAATCTTAAACAGAACAAAAACTTTCACTCGTGAAGAGTTTACTAAAACTCTAAAAGCTTGTCATAACATTATTCGTAATAATGACAAGCTTTCTCCAGAAGCAGCATTTGATGAAATAAGTAAGATTCTCTTTATGAAAATTCGTGAAGAGCGAAAAAATCAAGGTGCAAAAGTCTTCACAAAGGTAGAATATACAAATGGTAAAAAGCTGTATGAAGAAAATATTCGTCCTAATCTTTCTGGTGATGATAAAAATCTTGAATACATGCAATTTTTATTCAGGAGTACAAAAGAAGAATTTAAGGATGACAGACTTTTTGAGCAGAACGAAGTAATAAAAATTCGAGAAAATAGTTTTGAACAAATTCTTGAAAAGCTAGAAAACTATAATCTTTCCGATACCCAAGATGATGTAAAGGGTATTGCATTTGAGCAGTTTTTGGGAACAACATTCCGTGGTGAACTTGGTCAGTTTTTTACACCAAGAACAATTGTTGATTTTATGGTCAGTATTCTTGATCCTCAGGAAGGCGAAGTTATTTGTGACCCAACATGTGGTTCTGGAGGATTTTTGATCAAAGCTTTTGAATATGTACGCGAAAAGATTGAGCGTGATATTAAAGATATAAAATCTGGATTACGAAAACAGCTTGAGGGAAAAGATTATGAATCAAAATCTGAAGCTGAACAGTTAGAAATTAACAAACATATTGATGAAATGCAACAAATCATCAATAAAGAATTAGATACTCAGCAAGCAGGCGATAAAGACAAGAAGATTCCTGAAAGCCGAATGTATTCTCTTTCTCATAATTGCATTTACGGAACAGATGCTAATCCACGAATGGCTCGTACATCTAAAATGAATATGATTATGCATGGTGATGGGCACGGTGGAGTTCATCATCATGATGGGCTTTTGAATGTTAACGGCATTTTTGAGGAACGCTTTGATGTGATTCTTACAAATCCACCGTTTGGTTCTCGTGTTGATAAATCTCTTAAAATTTCTGAAGCTGATCGTTTTACAGATGAAAAACTCATTGCAAAATATACTAAACGTTACGGAGAAGAATATACAAGAGCTTTGAAACAAGTAAATGACAATATAGGAAACTCAATTCTTGATCTATACGATACAGGAAAAATGAGTGGTCTTACCGAAGTTCTCTTTATGGAAAGATGTCTTCGTTTGCTTAAAAAGGGCGGCCGTATGGGTATGGTATTACCGGAGGGCGTACTGAATACCTCAAATCTTGCAAAAGTTCGGGAATATTTTGAAGGGCGTGCAAAAATTATTTTAATTTGTTCAATTCCGCAAGATGTCTTTATTGCTGCAGGTGCTACCGTGAAACCAAGTCTTGTATTCTTTAAGCGATTTACTGAAGAAGAAGAACAGAAATATGCAGATTGTGTTTCTATGGCTCAAAGTGAAAAACGTGCAGAAAAACGCGAAAAAATAGATGAACTGAATGAAGAAAAAGAAAGACTTCTTGATTCTAAAAAGCGTGAAGATAAAGCAAGAGTAAAAGAAATTAACAAATCATTAGACTTAATTGAACAGCAAATTATTGAAGAAGCAAAACCAAGAATCAAAGAACTGTTTGATTATGAAATTCCAATTGCTATGGTTAATGATGCTGGAATTACAACAACTGGTGCTGCTTCTGAAAACAACGAATTACCAAAGCTTGTAGAAGAATTTGCTGCTTACAATGATAAAGTAAAACTTTGGCAGCATCATGACTATTCAGTATTGTATGAATACAATGTTGGAACAGATGGTTCTATTGTCAGAACTTTCAATAAAGATGAGGAAGTTCTGTCATGGTAGATTTTTCTGTACTTAAAAAAGCAAGGTTTTCCGATCTAACAAAATGGAATGTCGCTGAATTATTAAGTAACAAAGTTTTAGGAAAATATGAAAATCAAACACTTACAAAATTTCTCATCCGGTCCAAAAATGCCATAGAGATTAAAGATGATATTTTATATAAACAGATTACCATTCATCAATTTGGTGAGGGGGTTTCTTTACGATGTGAAAAATATGGAAAAGAAATCGGTACTAAACGGCAGTTCATTGCAAAGAAAGGGCAGTTCATAATTTCTCGTATTGATGCAAGAAATGGTTCTTTTGGTATAGTCCCAGATTTTTTGGATGGAGCAATAGTAACCAATGATTTTTGGCTTTTTGATATAAAAAATGCTGATGCTGAATTTTTGAAAATATTATTGTCTTCAAAGAAAATTAATTATTTTTGGCAATCGAAAAGTAACGGAACTACAAACAGACAGCGGGTTGATTTTGAAGAATTTATGAAATCAACTTTACCAATTCCTCCACTGGAAGAGCAAAAAACGATTTTGCAAAAGTATCAGGAGTCAATAATACAAGCAGAAAAACTTGAAAAACAAGCTGATGTTGTTTTTTGTGAATCACATTCCTATTTTGATAAAATTCTTGAAATCGAAGATATAAGGCCAAATTTGAAATCAGGTTTGAATTTTATTCAATACAAAAATATTGATTTTTGGGGAGTTGATAAAAATGCTTGCAGGAAAACAATTCGAAACAAAAAATATAAGACTGTTCCGCTTGAAACTCTTTGTTCAGTAGGAAGTGGTGGTACACCTAGTAGAATCCATCCAGAATATTATAAGGAAGGTAATATTCCATGGGTAAAAACGACAGAAGTTATAGATGAATTAATTTCTGATACAGAAGAAAAAATTACAAAAAAAGGCTTAAATAGCAGTTCCGCAAAATTATATGAACCTAATTCTCTCATTATTGCTATGTATGGGCAGGGACAGACTCGAGGAAGAACAGCAAAGCTAGCAATACAAGCAACAACAAATCAAGCATGTGCTGTTTTGCATGATATAGATACAAAGCAAGTAGACATTGATTATCTTTGGTTTTATTTTCAAAATGAGTATGAAAGAATTCGTGAATTAGCTTCTGGGAATAATCAGCCTAACCTAAATGCGGGTATGATAAAAACATATCCAATTGTTTTACCACCACTTTCTGTACAAGAAGAAATCGTCAATCATATCAACGAAATCAAAGCTCAAATAAAAGAACTTCGCAGACAGGCTCTGGAACTGCGAGAGCAAGCAAAAAAAGATTTTGAAGGGAGTGTGTTTGAATAATGGGTAATATACTTGAAAAACTAAAGTCTGATTATGAATATTATGTTTATAAAAAGAACAGTGGAGCTGCATGCTTAAAGTATCACTTTCAATACAATGAAGTATCTGTAAATCTATATTTTGACATGTTTGATACTCAGTTACCATTATTGAGTTTAGTGTTGATATATAATAAAAATTATTATTATACGAGTCTAAATGTTTCTCAATTTGATATTCCATTTCAATATCTCAATCAAATCCCTAAAGAAATATTAGATAAAATTCTTGATTCTAATCGAAGATTGGTTGAATTTTTTAATAAAGTGAATGATGAATTATTAACGGTAATGCCTGTAAATGCTTCATATGATTGTAATTTTTTTGATGTATTTAAATATACAAATAATAAAGAAAATTTACCTTTTTTATATTGTTTAAGGCATCAAAGAATGACAGATGAAACCTTAAATCTTTTGAGAGTTACAATGTCTATACCTGTCAAAATTTTAAGGGCTATTCAAAGTCATAATATGACAATAGTCAGAACTGCTAAGTTAAAATATAGGAAAAAACTGACTGTCGTTTTGAAGGAGTATAATATTGCAATGGATTAGGAGAAATAAATCTATATGAAATTAAAATCACTTTGGATACAAGAATATAAAAATCTCAAAGATTTTCAACTCGATTTTGAAAAAGGAAATCATCTTTCCATTCTAATTGGAAACAATGGAAGCGGCAAAAGTAATGTTCTTGAAGCAATAAGCGGAATATTTACGGAATGGTATGGGATTCCAGCAAGTATTTTTTATACAGATTATAAAATAGAATATGAGTATGATGGTAAATATATTGTTTTACAAAAGACAGATAAAAAGAAAGTTTATTATGTAGATAGTGCTTTATTTGAAGATTCTAAAGTAATTCCTTATTTACCAAGTAATGTTGTTGCTTTATATAGTGGTGAAGATTTAAGACTGTTTGAAAATTTTTATTTCCCAAAATATGACTCATATTTAAAAGATGTTTATAGAAAAGGGTTCGTAGGGAAGATGGGAATGTACTATGTAAATAAATATTTGTGGAATATTGCATTACTTACACTTATAACTTTTTCAGAAAGACTACCTGATGTACAATCCTTCTTAGCAACAGAATTAGGAATTTTTGATGATTCATATATTAAGCATGTTAGAATTACGTTTAATTTTAAGGATTATAATAAAAATACAAATAATTTACTCAAGAATTTTATAAATACTATAAATCCAAATCAAGATAAGGGAAAAGAATATACAATACAAGAATGGAGAACTACTATTAGTAGTTTAGTTGTTAATTCAGAAGCAGAGCCTATAGAGACATTTAACTATTTGATGCAGGCATTTATGCCTAAAACGTTTAAGATTATTGAAAAAATTCAAATATTATTTTCAAATGGAATTACATTAGAATCATTAAGTGAGGGTGAAAAAAAACTGATTCTTATAAAGGCCGTGCTTGAATTCGTTGCAGATGAAAATGCTTTATTGCTTTTAGATGAGCCAGATGCAAATATTCATGAATCTCGAAAGTCAAAACTATACAAATTGTTAAAAGATACTCCAAATAGAGATATTGTAATGACAACTCATTCACCAATTCTTGCCAAAATAGCTGATGAAAAAGAATTAATATACTTAGAATCTAAAAACGGAATTGTTTCAGAAATTTCTATGGATAAATTAAAACTAGTTAGGGCTTTAGCCTCAAATGAATGGAATATAATGGATGCAGGAATCTTTTTAAATACTGATAAACCATTAGTTCTATTTGAAGGAAAATCTGATATCACATATGTTAAAAAAGCTATTGAATTATTGAAAATTGATAATCCAAAATATGAAAAAATAAATATAGATATTTTAAGTTTTAATGGAACAGGAAATTCGGAAGATTTTTTAAGAAATATCCGAGCAATAACGCCAAATAAAAAACTGATTTTCTTCTTTGATAGAGATAATGGTGGAAAAGATGGAATGTCCCATGTAAGTGGAATATCTAAAAATGATGCATCAATAATACAATATCATGATTATGAAGATAATACAAATTTGTTAAAAGCTGTATTTTTACCATGTCCAGATGGTGTTTCAGAAGATTTTATGATTGAAGATTATTTCCCAAAAGAGAAAATTGAAGAGGTCTTTAATGAGTTGATAAAGATTGAACATCCATATACAAAAGTTATTGGGAAAAAATTTGAAGAGAAATTTAAGGAAATGTTAGAGAGAAATTGTAAAAATTATTCAAAATCAGATTTTCAAGGATTTACATTATTGCTTAATAAACTTCTTGAACTATTAAATATAAAATAAGGAGTGATATTATGAGCCAAGAATTAACCATCGCAGTAGAAGCAATAAAAACAGCAATTTTACAGTCTCAGCATCAGGCTGCTAAAGATGTAACTCGTGTTCAGCTTATTCTTTATTATGGAACAGGACACTATTCTTCTAATGTAATATGAAAAATCGTCAGTTGCGACTGCCGAATTTACTACAATACTTCCAATTAATAAGAGGTAAAATGAATTTAAGCGAATATCTTGAGAACAAATGTTTGGAAACAGCATCAATTGAACTTGTAAAACAAGCGATTTTAGAAGATATGACTTTATCATCTGTGCAAAAGCAGAATTGGCTTTCTCTAATAAACACAATGGCTACAGCAAAGAATATGACTGATATCTGTAAGATTCTTTCTGGAAGAATGTAAAAGAAGATTAGAGACGGAGAAAATCTATGACCATACAAGAAGAAATCCAGAACGGTGAAAGCCGCACATTAGAATATAAAGCAACGCTTCCTCATGATTCACAAAAATGGATAAAGACAATTGTTGCTTTTGCAAACGGAGCAGGTGGCAAGTTTTTTCTTGGTGTAAATAATCAGCGCGAGTTTGTAGGTCTTGAAAAATCTGTAGACTTATTTGAACTAAAAGATAACATTGCCGACACACAATCGGTCAGATGTGCGAACCGCAGATTATGTTCGACATTACAGCCGAGATGGTAGGCGATGCGCAGCTTTTGATTGTAAATGTGTTCCCGGGAAACGCAACTCCTTATTTTATAAAATCCCTTTGGAAAAGAAAACGGCACATTTATCCGTCTTGGAGCAACAACCTGCAATGCAGACTGGACTGCTTTGGAGGAACTTTCTAACCGTGGCCGCCATGTTTATTATGATGAGTTTGCCTGTTCTAGTGTGAAGGTTGAGGATGAGGATATAAAATATCTTTGCAAGGATTTTTCTGAGCGTGCCGAGCGTAAGATTACAAGAAAAGATTTGGAGAACATGAATCTTATAATCGGCAATAAAAAAGATACAGCGACTAATGCCTATGCAATTCTTTTGGGAAAGCATGATTATACTTCCCGCATTCAGTGCGCCAGATTCCGCGGAACAAAGCATGGCAGTGGAAATCAATGGAATTGTTCACAAAGAAAAATATGAACTTCCTCACAAGGCAATCCGCGAGCTTATTATTAATGCAGTTATTCACCGAAACTATCAGATGAGTTCCAGCGTTCAGGTTGCGGTTTATGATGACCGAGTTGAAATTTCTTCGCCAGGAAGCATCTATGGCTCTTTGACTTTGGAAGAGGCTCTGGAAGGACGTTCTTCAATCCGCAATAAAACGCTTGCCCGCACTCTTGAAAAGATAGATGTCCTTGAAGGCTGGGGTTCCGGCTTTAAGCGCATTTTTGCAGAGTGCGATGAATACGGAGTCGAAAGACCTGAGTTCCTTGAAATTGGTGATATGCTACGTGTGAACTTTTACCGTCCTTCGTATTGTCAATGCCGGCGAGATTTTTCCTGAATTTGCCGGTTTCAGATTTCCGCTTT
>CAMVHR010000079.1 GCA_947167345.1 uncultured Treponema sp. | reverse complement strand
GATTTCATGCAGTTGCAATTAGCCTTTGGTCGGTAATTATTTTGGACAGCTGTGGAATGGCTACAATGAAAATGAAATAGAAGTCTATGACCAAATTGGATTTTTATTTCTTGATGAAGCACTTGGAGAATATGATACAGAAACTTACATTGGAAATATAATATTGCAAGGTTTTGATAGCGACTATTTTGATAAATCTGCTGGAATCGAATTATTGTCAAACGAATTTGATAAAATAAAATACACCTTATAGAAATACTAAGGAATATTTTTTCAGCAAGTCAAGCTTGCTGAAAAAATGAATTGAACTTTACGGCTGGAATGAAGAATCTATTGTATTAGTACTAAAAATCAAGTCAAGCCTGATTTTTAGTACGGCGGGTCAAGCCCGCCCTTTTATTTGACAAAAGTGACAGCGTGTAATTATAATATAATTATAGATGAAATAATCTTTGAATGGGATCCAGTAAAAGCTGAATTGAATTATACGAAACACAAAGTAACTTTCGAGGAAGCAAAAAGTGTTTTTTTATGATGAAATGCAATCTTAATTGCGGATCCAGACCATTCAAGTATGGATGAAGACAGATTTATCATGCTTGGACTTAGTTCCGAGTTACATATGTTGGTTGTCTGTCATTGTTACAGAGAAAATGACAGAATTCGTATCATTTCGGCAAGAAAAGCAGATACGCTTGAAGCCGCACAATATGGAGGAAGATAATATGAGAGACCACTACGATTTTTCAAACGGAATAAATAATCCTTATGCAGATAGACTCAAAAAGCAGATTACAATTCGCCTTGACGACCAGGTAATTGAATATTTTAAGAATATGGCAGACGAAACAGGCATGCCTTATCAGAATATAATCAATTATTATCTGTTGGATTGTGTAAAAGAAAAGAAGCATTTGGAATTGGCGTTTAGTAAGTAAAATCACATAACAAGAAGTTCAAAGCCGACAAAAATTTTGTCACAAAGTTGCTTACACTCCCCTTTCGGATCGCAGCAACTTTTGCGCCAATTCTGCCGTTGGCAGAACCGTTTTTGCGGTTTAACTCATTGTTATGCTCACAGCCTATTGAGCTGGTTATAGAAAAATATAATCGATAATAAAGAGGTTTATATGAAAAAGTTTTTTCTTTCTTTAATATTTCTAACAGGATTATCTTTTGCTTTTGCTAACGATACCTATTTTTTTATGGCAGGCGGACAACTAGTTCCTACAAAAGAAATTGATACCGAAATCGAAATGAAAGAAGAAATCATAAATATTGTTTTAGAAAGAACTTATTATGAAGTTACGGTTGATTTCTTTTTTTACAATAATGGAAAAAATGTTGATCTGGAAATTGGATTTCCCTTTTTCTGTGTTGGCTTACAGGGTGAAGGAACTATATCAGACTTCCACTGCTGGACAAATGATACAGAAACAAGTTTTAAGGATTTTCCTATAGAAAAAAAGTGGGCAGAAGATACAGAACTTGAAAATGCATATGTAAGAACAATTAATTTTCCAGAAAAGAAAATTACAAAAACCCGAATAAGCTATAAATCAACTTACGGAATAGAGGCTCCTTCTTTTGCAATTGCACAATATTTATATGGAACTGGATCCAGCTGGAAAAATCCTATTGGAAAGATGACTGTCAGAATACAAAATAAAGATATTGATTCTTATCCAAGAACGATATCACTTCCTTCTAATTCTAATCCTAAAAAAATCTCAGACGATATCTGGGAGTTGGTGTTCACCAATATTGAACCAGAAACTTATACTGATTGTATATCGATTGAAATTGGCGATATTTTTGGTGACAATGGTCCTCGAATTTTAACTAAGGACCGATATTTTGCATGCACGAAAAAACTTTCAAACACCGATTTATTCTGGTACACAAAACCACAGTTAAGATATATTCGTAATGCCATTTACGCCTTTCATGGATATCCTTTTAAATCCGCAGATTTGATACAATTATTTGAAAAAGAAAAAGTTTCCCGTGAATGGTTTGGCTGGGAAAATGCTGAAAAAAAATATTATCCAATAAATACAAATTTCACTGAAGATGAATTATCTGAAATTGAAAAATATAATATTCAGCTAATCTATGCAGAAGAACAAAAAAGATAAATATTCGTATTTCAAGAAGTTCAAAGCCGACACGCGGTCAAGCCGCGTGCGGTACAACCAGTTGTTAGGTTGATGGCGCACTGCGCCACTTATCGTTGATAAGGTAAATCTTCTGACAAATTTTCTCCAGATCGAGAAGAATTGTTATGGATGAATTACAGAAATGTGCTAAAGATGCTCTTAATAATGAAAATGATGTGAATTTACTCGAAAATTTGTCAAATATTAGCGTTTCTGCAACAAAAGAAATTTTAAATAATATTGCTGAAAAACCAGAAGTTTCAAAAGAAGCTAAAGATTTTCTTTGGTCAGAGCAAACAAGTTCCGATTTGAAAGTTTTTAACACTGGATTTGAAAAAGGGAAAAAAGAAGGTTTTTCTGATGGATTTACCAAGGGAGTTCTTGCAACAGTAGGAATTGCAGCATTTGGTGGTCTTTTGATGCATTTTTATAACAAGAACAAAAAGTAATTCTTGTTATGCGATATTTGGCGGGTCAAGCCCGCCTTTTTATTCATAAAAAAAACATTGCATTTTCATTACTTTTGTATTATATTTTAAATACGGAGGTAATTATGAGAACAGCTGTAATTCAAACAAGAGTCGATACCGCTCTAAAATATGATGCAGATAATTTTTTCGAATCAATCGGAATGGATACAACTACTGCAATCCGTATTTTTCTGAAGCAAACTTTGATTCAGCATAAAATTCCATTTGAGATTGTTCAGGACCGTTCATTCTATTCTGAAAAGAACATGGAAGCTTTGGAACATTCACGAATGCAGATGGAAAATGGACAGCATTCAATTCACGAGCTTACCGAGGTTTAAATGCACAAGGACTTTTCTGATGACGCTTGGGCAGATTATACATATTGGATAACACTGAATAAAAAGACGTTAAAGAAAATAAATCAGCTTCTTGCGGATATTGAGCGAAACGGCAATAACGGAATCGGTCATCCAGAACCATTGAGAGAAAATTTGAGTGGGTATTGGTCACGAACAATAGATGAAAAAAATCGTCTTGTTTATAAGATTGAAGATGGGCTGATAAAAATTATTCAATGCAAAAATCACTATGATGATAAATAAAAACTAACAAAAGTTCAAAGCCGACAAACCTGTCAAGCCGGTTTGCGGTTTAACTCATTGTTAGGTTGATGGCGCACTGCGCCACTTTCGGTGAAAGTAAAATCTCCAACATTTTTCTCCGTAATGGACAAAATCCAAAGGAGGATTTTTTATGGGATTGTTTAACCTTATATGGTTTGTATTTTTTGGATGGTGGCAAGCATTAACATACTTGTTGTTATCACTCTTCTTTGCGATAACAATAGTTGGAATTCCAATTGCAAAATCTTTATTGCAATTTGCAAAACTGTCAGCTTTCCCATTTGGAAAAGAGATTATAAAAGAAACAGAATTGAAAGGAACAGATAATGTTTCAGAGATTCGAAAGATCTTTGGAATAATTGTAAATATTATTTGGCTTCCTGTTGGAGCTATGATGGCTATAATGTATGTCATTTCAGGAATTGTAAGTTTTATAATAATTATAGATATTCCGGCAGGAGTTGTTTATATCCGTTCAGCAAAATTTGTTCTTTGGCCAATTGGAGCAAAATGTATATCCAAAAAGCAAGCTTATGCAACTGCTGTTGCGAATGAAATTGAAAAAAGAAATAAGAACTAGTTAATTTTTTCAATGGCGGGGTAATCCCGCCGTTTTTTTTAACAGATGATTTTTTCATAAAGATGTGATACAATGTTCTCGTATGGAGGTTTGTATGTCTTACGATACGATGGTAGAACAAATAAAAGCAGTTCCGCAAGAATGTCTTGAAGAAATTGAAAATTATATTCAGTTTGTTTTGTACAGATATACTCTTACCGTTAAGACTAATAAAGATAAAAATTTATCAAAATATTTCGGTACAGTGAATTTTCAGAAAGACGGTCTTTCCATTCAAAAGGAATTGAGAAATGAATGGAATTAATTTTGTTGCCGATACAAATGCTTTAATTTATTTACTTAATGGCAATCCATGTATGACATCCTATTTGGATAAGAGTTTGTCTTATTCAATAATTTCAGAAATGGAACTCTTATCTTATTCGGGAATAACTGAATCTGAAGGAAATAGCATAAAATCTCTTCTTGCAGATTGCGAGGAAATTGCTTTATCGACTGAGATAAAAGAAAAAGCTATAGAACTCCGTAAAAAATATAGAACGAAACTGCCAGATGCAATTGTTGCAGCGTCTGCTATTGTAAAAGGTTTGCCACTTATTACAGCAGATAAAGGCTTCAATCAAATCGAAGAATTAAACTTAGAGATGATTGTACCTGTTATGTAGAAATACAACCTAACATTTCCGATTTTATTATGACCGCCCTTTTCCTTCTTACCGGCGGATTCATGGGAACATTTTACAAGCCGGCAGTAAGAGATGAACTTACCGACATCAGAAAAGTGTTGAATGTCATCAATCTCGTAGAGAATAGTAAGCGAGAGGATGAATCCGAGGTCCGGGACTGAGTTGATGATGCTGTACGAAACAGGAGCCTGCACTTCCATGCTGTCCTCAATGCTCTGCACAGAAATCTGCAACCCAGTACCAGGTAAAGATGCATTCAACGCCGATAACAATGTCCTTTCCGAAAGTGTTTGTCACAAGCTCCAGATTATCTCTGGAACACTCCATGTTTTTGTGGAATACAGTTTCTCCAATGTTGTTGATGACGCAGATGTACATTGTTCTTGCATGAAGGTCTATTCCGATGTAAAATTGATGCTGTTTCTTATAGAATCTCATTAAGGTCCCCCTGTCGAATTTATTAGGATATTGTGCCCTGATGGACTTATCTATCTTAGCATGATAAACCTGGGGCCTTAATGATTTTCAAAGGTTCGTAGCCGACAGCGGGTCGAGCCCGCTGCGGTACAACCAGTTGTTATGTGGACGCCCGCACTGGGGCGCTTTTTGGTAGAATATGAACATTAAGAACTTAAAGATTCCGTTTACATTACTGAATAGAAACAAACAAGTAGATTTAGATTTATCTGACTATCCTCTTTTTTATTACAAAAATAAAAATGCGCAACAAGATAATATAAGATATTGTGTTCGAATATTGTATTGGGCTGGCATGGTCGGATACGGAACAAACCATAAAGAAGCCTTTTTGAAACTTCAGGAATCCTTCGAAACATATAAAGCTAATAATGCGTATTTACCAAAACCGTGGGAAAGAAAAGAATTTGAGTTTGCATCTAATGAGCGGTTATTGAAATACGAGAGCTTTGCTGTTGATTTCTTTGATAAAATTTTATGCATGGATTTTTATAGCGGTTTTTTTTCAGACGGATCTTGCCTAGATATGTTTTATTGTGATTATAGTAATGATAAGAAAAAGAAAATAGAACGAGGGGTTATTGATAAGGTTAAATCAACTTATGGAGTTGACATTCAGGAGATATACGATTCACCGTTGCCAGATTTATTTAAATTCATAATAGATAATAAAAAATCATAGGAATGTTCCAAAAAAGCCGTGTGTAGAAAAGTTAGATAGAATATTAATTCAGCAAGTCAATCTTGTTGAATTAATAAATTGACATTCTGTTTGGTATTACATATAATACTATTGATGAAACATCTTGTAGTAATTGATACAAATGTTGTTCTGTCAGCTTTGCAAAGCAAAAACGGAAAATCATTTGGATTGATTTCAAAAATTGGCAGTGGTTTATTTGACTTTGCAATTTCAGTTCCTCTTGTTCTGGAATATAAGGCTATCTTGAAAAACCTCCTAGACAGAAATATTTTTTCGGACTCCGACATTGAAGATTTTATTGACTACATTTGTAGTGTCGGAATTAAAACGAAAATTTTTTATCTTTGGAGACCTTATTTGCGAGATCCGTTTGATGACCATGTTCTTGAGCTTGCAATAAATGCAGGAGCAGAAACAATTGTTACATTCAACAAAAAAGATTTCCTTGACGTCGAATCTTTAGGAATAAAGATTAAGACTCCAAAAGAATTTTTGGAAGAAATGGAGGTGGAAAAATGATTACATTAAGTTTAAGGCTACCAGATTCTTACCATACAATGGTAAAAGAAATAACCGCAAAAGATAACATCTCAATAAACCAGTTCATTATATCCGCTGTTGCAGAGAAAATTTCAGCTTTAGAGACTCAAAATTATCTGGAAGAAAGAGCAGAAAGAGGTTCACGAACTAAATTTATGGCAGTTTTATCAAAAGTGCCCGATACAGAACCTGCTGACTACGACAGATAATCACATAACAAGAAGTTCAAAGCCGACACAGGCTCAAGGCCTGTGCGGTACAACCAATTGTTAGGACGACAGGCGCTCTGGCCTGCTTTTTTTAGGAATTATAAATTGATAAAAATTGAAATTGAATACAGGCAAATATGTGTTTTTAATAGCAAACTGAAGAATCCATATAATGATTGGTCAGAAAAATCTGTAAATCAAGGATTTGCTTATAGAAAAGGAAGTATATCTTTTGATACAGAATATGACGGATGTTTTGATTTATATTTAAATGAGAAACTAAATAATACTGATGAAATTATAAGAGAATTTGAACTTCCATTTTCTGCAAAAAATGAAATCGAAATTGGTTCAATAATCAAAACAGTAAAGATAAAAAACAATAATTACAAATCAATAAATTTTAAATTATATGAAAATAACCAAATAGAAATTACATTTCTGAATAATAAAACAAAGCCAAGAATAATAAAAACAAATAAAAAATTGGACAAGTTAAAACTTTTTTTGAAAGAAAGACCTGCAAAATAAGAATATATAAGAAAGCAAGTAAAGCTTGCTTTATATTATTTACTCAAACTTCCCATGTGCAAAAAGCTGATAAAGCTATAAAAAATAAGGCAGAAATCCCTTAAAAATGGTATAATAAATTGAACAAACACACCAAAAAAAAGGAAAACTGCCATGACCAATATAACCGAAACAGACGAAAATGAAAAGGGTATGATAAATGCCTCGCTGAAAAAGTTCTTCGATGATTACAGGCTTGCCGGCCTCCTGAGGACATGCCGTGCGGAGAAGCAAAAGGGGGCATCCTGCCATTGATATTTTCCGCTACTTACTGGAACTCGCATTTTGCGGCAGGAGTATGTACATGCAGATCCGAACGGGGCATTTCACAAAGAAATAACTATAGTTTTAGACAAAATTCGGAATAAAGAGCTTTCAAATAAAGATGAAAATGATTTTTTTATTATTATGAAAACAATAATAGCTCGACAGGATGTAGCAGTAGTAAGCGGCTTTGCGTCACTAAAAAAATCTGCTTGGCATATACATGCTTTATGTGTATAATATAAACATGATAAAGAGTTTTGCGGACAGAGAAACGGAGCATGTTTATAAACAGGAGTTTTCAAGATGACTTCCGAATACCATTCAAAAAGTTGCCTTGCGAAAGCTAATGTTGATAGACAATGCAAAGTGTCTAGAGGATTTACGAATACCGCCGAATAATCATCTTGAACAACTTGTAGGAGACAGAAAAGGACAGCACTCTATCCGTATAAATGACCAGTGGCGTGTCTGTTTTACAGAAAAAGACGGACACTTTTATGAAGTTGAAATTGTTGATTACCACTAGGAGAATACTATGTCAGATTATATCGAAACACCAACAATGGGGGAAATCTTAAACGAAGAATTCTTTATTCCTCTTGGACTTTCTGCATACAAAGTAGCTAAGGAAATTAATGTTCCTACATCTCGCATTCAGGATATTCTTCATAATCGTAGAAAAATTACAGTAGATACATCTTTGCGCCTTGCAAAATTCTTTGGAGTTTCAGACGGCTATTTTATGGCGTTACAAGACGACATTGATATAAGAAATGCAAAATTAGAACTTGCACCACAGTTAGAAGAAATAAAAACTTACGCTTATGCCTAATGATATGCCATAACAAGAAGTTCAAAGCCGACAAAAACTTTGTCACCAAAGTTGCTCTTCGTGGCTTTGTGCCACCGCAACATCCGCGCCAATTCTGCCGTTAGCAGAACCGTTTTTGCGGTTTTACTCATTGTTATGAGGACAGGCGCACTGGGGGGAAAATGAAATATAAAAATCGTGAAATTATTGAAATATCATCATTTGCAATAATTCTTATTTTGTATTGGGCTTTGCTGTATCTTGTTCCTCATAAAATTATATTTAAAAATTTACAGGTAATTTATATAAAAAGAAATGTAAATATTTTCCTTGTTATTATGGGCTTTATTTTATTTTTAATTAATTTTTCCTTAATAGTTGATTATTGTATTAAAAAAATCACAAAACAAGATGGATTAAGTGAAAAGCAAAAATCGATAAAGAAAAAAAAAGGTAAAAATATAAAAATAAGTTTTATAGTGTTTATAGTTATTTATTTTTCACTTACAAATTTTTTTATTGTTGGATCACAATTAAATATGTGTTTTTCTAGATATGAATTATCTAGATATAAGGTAGTCAAATATAATTTTTTAAATAGAATTACAAATAAAAT
>CAMVHR010000078.1 GCA_947167345.1 uncultured Treponema sp. | reverse complement strand
CTGTATTTAACTTATAGATGCCGTTTGAATCAAAGTTTCCAGAAGGAAAACTTCCTATAGGTACAGAAGAATTTTCTTTACTGTTTTGATGTTGTAATGAATCAAGAGGGAAGAATGTCCTTCCATCTGGATCTATATATGTAATAGGATTATTTCCAGCGTAGTGGTACAAACGGAGGCTTTCTTTTCTAAAATATATATAGTTCATAAATACTTTTTTCAATGCTATAGAATCAAAATTATTCAGATATAAATACTTATACAAGTTTTACTATTTTTTTTTCATTATTCTAAATCCAATGAAGTCCTTTGAGTTTTCTATATTTATTGCGTTTATAAGATTTCTTGAGATTTTTGAAAATGAATACCACCAATATCCACCTGCATAGCATCGGACTTCATGAAGTTTCGTGTGAAAATAAACTTCATCAGGATCAGGAGTATACGTATCTGGACCATATTTGAATTTTTTTAATAAGTCCAATGAAAAATCTTCCCTGTAATAGTCATTGCAGTATTCAGGAATATTTCCCAGTAAATCATACAAGCCGTATTTATTCATTTTAGTATTTTTTACTTCAAACGGAGTATCTTTATTCGGTTCATTAATATTTATGGAATTTATTTCCTCATAGTATCGTTCTGTTTTTGTAAAAGGATATTCTGCTAAATACAGCCATTCACTGACATAAGGCAAACGGTAGCCATTTCTCTCAGACCTTATTACATACATATTGTTTGAACTTTGATTTAAATCATATTCATAACATTTTTCTAATCCATCTTTCTCACTCAGCCAATTGCAATAAGAAATTGCATCTTTCCAAGAAATGTTCCAAACAGACCAGTCATAGTTTATATCTTCCTTATTTTCCATTGACCTTGTTAAACCTGCTAAGAACTTCGTTCCATCTTCACCGATTGATTTTAAATAATCCAACCAATCTCTTATTGTTATTTTTGTTGCAGAAACTAAATATTCTTCTATCTCAGAATTATTTTCTGAAATCCTTACAGATACAAGTTCTGTTTCACAAAACAAGAAAGAACTATAAACTGAGAATATTATAAATAGAAATATCTTTTTCATTTATTCAACTCCTTTGGCAATTTTGTCCATCGTAAAATTCTATAAGTATGTTCCGTATATTTTTTAGCACTTGGCCGATTAGGATCAAGAGAATCTATCGTTATTTGCCAATTTTTAAAACCAAAATGAGCATCTTTTTTCCCATCTTTTGAGTAACCTAAAATTGCACCATCTTTTAGATTGGAAAGAATTGAGGTACCAATTTTTTTATTATCCGGTTTTAAATAAATATTCAAATCACATGCTTTTGCAATATCTGCACTTAAGCTATCCAAGCTGCTTGCAGGACTTCCATCCTCTGCCAGAGTATCTTTTAATTTACCATCAAATGTTAATGCATCAAGAATCTGTTTTCCTGTTATGCCATTTTCGATTTGTGCACCATAAGCATTAATCATTGCTGTCGTTTGACAAGAAGCCGTACTTCTTCCAGTTGATCGAATTTTTAAAGCTTTATCCAATATCAATTGATTCAAAGGATTTTTCTCATTAAAAGAAGTAAATCTAAATTGATTTACATCGAATCCATTGTAATCATTAAAAATTCCGCAATCTAGCATTCCATCAGGATCAATATACCTCTCTGGATTATTCCCAGCGTAGTGGTACAAACGGAGGTTTTCTTTTCTAAAGTAAGCTGAACAAGAGTTGTAATTAACGTAATCTTGTTTAATTCTGTACAATTTTAAGTTTCCTTGCAATAGCTTTTGTCATTCAAATCCTTTCTATAAATTGAAATTCAACCTCTCATTTGCTGACTACGGAACCTTTAGAGTTGAATATACAAAACTGGAGTCTATCAATATTTTACTTTTTTTACAACTCTAAAACTTTCAAATCCTGTTTTAGTTATAAGTATTGGTGATAATAAATTCTTTTTTAGATATTCAAATTTTGAACTATAATATCCACCTAAAATACAACGAACTTCTATAAGAGCTTCTTTAAAATATACCTGATCAGGATCTGGTGTATAAGTATTAGGTCCATTCTGATTTTTTAAATAGTTCCCAATTGGGTAATTTTCCATGTAAAAATTATTGCACATTTCAGGAATGTTTCCCAAAATATCATATACACCAAAAGGATTCTTTTTTTCCTCTGTAATTTTATATGGAACTTGATTATTAAAATCAATCTTTCTTTCTAGAATATTAACTTCACGATAATAATCTTCATCTTTATTCATCCACAATTCTGATAGATAAAACCATTCACTTACAGTTGGCATTCGATATCCATCAGCAGAATAATCAGTTATGATAATTGTTTTGTTGTTTTTATCACGCTTGAACGTATAACATCTGTTTAGATGTTCCTTTTCGCTAAGCCAGTTACAATATTCTGCAGCATCCAGCCATGTTATTCCAAAAACCGGCCATAAACAGTTTATTCTTCCTTGTAATGAATCTGTCACCCTTCTTAATTCATGTTCGAAATCTGCTAATGAATTCTTATTTGTAGAATTTAAATAATTTTTCCATTCTCCTACAGTAGTTTTATGCTCTGAAACTTCAACTGATTCAAAGGTATACTCTTTATTATCATATATATAAGTGCTGGATGGTATTTTTACCATTTTTGGGAATGAATAAATGTCTAAACAAAATAAAACTGACAATAAAATATTCATTAATCTTTTAATCATCAAATTTCCTCCATGTTAGTACCCAGTATGAATTTTCTTTATATTTTGATGCAGAAGGCCTGTTTGCATCTAAGGAATCAATTGTTATAATCCAACTCTTATATCCGAAATGAACATTTATCATGGATTCTTTTAGCGAATATCCTAAAATAGCTCCGTTTTCTAAATTTGCTAAAAGAGAATTTACAATTTTACCACGTGGATTAGGTTCTAAAAAATAATCTAACCCACATGATTTAACCAGGTTTTGACTTATTGCAGAAAGAGACTTTGAAGGACTTCCATCAGAGAACAATAATTCTGTATCAATTAAACCATTATCAGTTGTTAATGCTTCTAAAATTTGAGCTCCTGTAATTCCCTTTTCATTTTGAGCAGCATATGCATTTATAATCGTTGTTGTTTGACAGGATTTTGTAGAAGATGAATCTGATTGTATTCCTAATGCTTTATCTAAATCTAATTGATTTAATGTTTTTTTAGTAGTAAAGGTTGTTTCACTAAAAATAAAAAGTTCATATTGTCGTTTTGCAAAAGCTTCTTCGTCAGGATCTTCAACAAGAAAATTTGAATATGAACATTTACCATCAGGATCAATGTACTTAACAGGATTATTCCCCGCATAGTGGTACAAATGGGAATATGCAAGTCCTAATACTGAACTTTTATGAATACTCTGCATCGGAATCCATTTGCTTTGAGATGAATGATAATTATTTTTTTTCATACAAATATTCATTTTTTCAAAATATTCCTGCTTTCTAAATAGCTTATTTGAGAGAAAATAAAATTTTCAAATCCAGACTATAATGTATCCAGTCTAGTAGATAATCTTCAATAATATTAGAAAAGGATTTTATAACCTAAATAACTTCCCCCAAAAATATATAACAAACCGTAAAAAAGACGCCCTTTCTTTGAATACCAGTGAGAATGCAAATAAATACCTTCCACAATTACATAAAATCCTAAAAATATAAAACTAGCAGACATCAATAGCCATAAAAATTTAGCATATACAACAGATTTGAATTTATACCAAAATACCACTCCTAATACAAAAAAAAGAGAAAACAACATATAACAAATAAACTGAATTAACCGATTAATTTTCTTATTTTTCATAAGCTATCATCTTCTAATTTTATAAAATCATTGTATATGGTACTCTCAGTACTTTCTAATTCTAAAATAATATTTAAAGCATTAATTATTGTATCAACAGTTTTGAGAGCAGGAATTGTATCTGCATAAGAACTCGAAAGACTTGCTCCTCCTGTTATAAATATATCAACAAAACCTTTTACAACGCTGACGCTATCACCAATTATTTTTGAAGTTTTCTCATCAACTCCTACTAGTTCTAATCCTGTTGCGATAACTAAAGGAACTAAACAAGTATAATCTTCATCTAATATTGCATTTGTCATTCCTCTAAGACCATCATATAAATTCACAAAGCCGTCTATTACTAAGTAAAGACTTAATCCTCCACTTATACCTGTTGCTGTAAGTCCTGCAATTGCCTCTGCTCCTCCACAAAATGTTTTCAAAGCTGAAATACAAAATAGTCTTATATCAAATTCTCCAGTAGGATCTATATATGTAATAGGATTATTCCCAGCATAGTGGTACAAATGGGAATATGCAAGTCCTAATACTGAACTTTGATGAATAGTCAGTTTCGGAATCCATTTCTTTTGAGAAAAATTGTAATTATTTTTTTTTCAAATAAATATTCATTTTATATCCAAATTATTTTTGTTTTTCCCAATAATAAAATTTTCTTTTATTCCAAGGTTCTGTTTTACTCTGTATAAAAAAAAATCGTTCAATTATATTAAGCTTTGCAATGTATCCTTCATTAAATTCAGGACAAAAAACTATAAGATATTTTGAAAAAGTAATAATTATATCAAATCCTAATTTATACAATTTATTTTTTGAACTGAAACATTTTATTTCTATATATTCAGCCAATATTTTGAATAATTTCTGTTTATTTTGTATTTTAAAACATTTATCCTTTAATTTAAAATGTTGTTTTTGTGATGAACTAATACCACCATCTTCATTTGTGAGATCAATAAAACCGTCTCCATCTTCCCATGTGACTACATTAAATGTAATTATTCCATTATTATAAAATTCATTTACCTTGTTGGTAATATTATTTTTGTTTATTAAATCTATTTTTTTCATCTGAAATACTTCCAATTAGGATTTAAAGGATTTATTGGAATTTCTTTTCCATTAATTACTAAATGCCAAGGTTTTTGAACTGCACCAATAATTTTTACACCTAATTTCTTCTGAATAGCTGACAATCCTGTAACATCTATATACCTAACAGAATTATTCGAGCAGTAGTTATACAAATGGGAACTTGTAAGACGACCCCTCGCTTTTTTTCTGTATTCAGCCACTTTTGACGCAGAATTCAAGTTATTTAAGAGGGAAACGTTATTTTTTTTATAATAATTATGCATTTTTTCTATAAATCCATTGTTTTTATTAAACTATATCCTAATTTCCCTGCATTTTCTACCATGAATTCTGCAAATACGCATTTGTCGGACTATGGAACAGGAAGTTTTGGACGTAGAAAACTAGAGTTTATAATTTCAACAATTCTTAACCAATCATATATAAAAAATATGGCTCCCACTAGCTTCCTTATTTTCCTTGCAAATTGCATTAAGCGAAAAACTGACTTTCTGACAAGAGTCCAAACTTAACAACTATTCATTATCTTGTTTCCACCAAATCTCTTCTTTACCATTTTTTATGTGTATAACAGATATTATATCAAAGGAATCATTTTGATAGAAAAAAACTTGCTCAACAATACTGTCACTACAAAAAAGCTTATAATGCAAACAATTTTCCTCTTGTTTTAATATACATTTTAAGTTATTTTTCCATACTTTTAAACCTTCGTTTGTGTATTCGTAATAATATATGTTGTCGTTGTTGGAAAAAGTATAATTATCCTGTGCAATATTTATAGTATAGTCTTCAAGATTAACTAAGAAATGATGTTTTACTTTCAACAATTTTCCTTTTCTATCATATAAAAAATGTACATCCTTAATTTTTGAATGTATATAGAGAAATCGAGAAGGAATCTTTTTTTCTATGTAATTTTCAGAGTCCTCGATAATTACAGGATATTCTTTTTCAGGATATTGATATACTGAATAATTTATGATATTCCCATTTTTATATAAAACTTTATAATAAATTCCTGAATATAAAAGCGTTTCCCTTTTACTTATTTGTCCCCAAAAAATAGGTTTAATACTTGAGGAAAGCATATTTATATTCATGTATTTAAAATATTTATATTCTGATGCATAAATACAAGGACAGAATATACAACCTATTGCGACACATAGAAAAAAATAAATTGATTTCAATTTTCAACTCCTACTATGAACATTTTTCAAAACCTTTTGGACAACTAATATTCAAAATATTTATCATAATCAGGAACAAATAAAATTTCTCGGACTCCGTAAATTTTATTACTATAGTCTATATTAGATGGGGTTGTAACCATTTTCCGCGAAACTTTTTTTTCGATTTTCTCTTCTCCTTCATAGCAAATAATTTTAAATTTTACCTGATACTCGAAGCCTTCGTTTGTTTTTATGCAGGAATATTCAAAATCCAAACTTTCTGTTTCAAAATAAGGAAAATCTTTTTTTACCAAAGAAAATAATTCATCTTTATAACTTGGATGAGAATGAAATTTTATAATGAAAAAGTCATCAGGTGCTACATGTCTGCCGTCTAAAACAGAATACTGGGTACCTTCTTGAATATAAAATACAAAAGAATTAGAAACTGTATCTTTTGTAATAACTCCAGAAAATTCATTTCCCTTGTAGTTTTGGCTGATATAGTTTTGAACAGCTTTAATAGCATCTTCTTCTGTAAAATACAGTTCATCAGTAAAACCGTTAAAATCCAAGAACTTGATCGGGTTATTCCCAGCATAGTGGTACAAATGGCAGCTTGTCGGACTACCTGCCGTTTTTCGCGTACTCTCAGCTATTTTTGTTGCGGCAAGCCAGCCTCCTTTTGAGGATATAACCTTATTTTTCTTATGTAAATTCTGCATGTTCTATTTAAATCCATTGTTTTTTATAAAGTATACCCTTATTTTTTACTCTTTTCTACCGTACCCCTTACATTGGTGATTTGCTAATCGAAGTTGGACTCGGAAGACAGGAGTTTGTGATAATATTAAAATTTTAATTATTTTTTTTGTCCAACTTGTTTTTCACAGTTGCAATATGCGAGTAAGGATTGTATGTCATAGTAATTTGAGGCACAGGGCTGTCAATGTTATACTCAATTTCAAAAATCCTACTTTCCGAATTATATCGTATATGTGTAGACATGTGTTTATTTCCAAAATCTTTTAGAAAATTAAGATTAAACTCTTCGTTACTGCTCTCAAGATACAAGGGAACATATTCTTTTAGCTCTACATCATAAACCTTTGGAACAAGATAACGTAGAAAAGGATTTTCTGAATACAGATTTTCTTCATTAGAAGATTCCCATTCATTGTACCATTCTTCGTTTATCTGTCCAATACATAGGTATTTACCGTCATCGGATACCGCAAAATCATTTACCTTTCCCAAATGCAAATCCTCTTCATCATGAGTTAGCATGTCAATTCTCTTTAAGCTATAATTTCTGCTTATGTAGTAATATAAATTTGAGACCATAAGATATTTTCCTGATACAGGAGGAAAACTTTCTTCTTCAATTTTTGAAAGATTATTCATTGAAAAGGATATGGAGGTATCATTTTCTTTGATATTTTCTTCAAATAGCTCTTGGTTAATATCAGAAAATGTATTATTTCCTTCAGATTTTGACGCATGGCATCCACAAAGAAGCAATACAATAAATGCATAAAAATATAAAAATTTTGAGGCCATAATATATATCCTAATAACTAAAAAATTCATTATTGCGAAACGAAAGATTCCTAAAAATACACTGTTCATTAGCTACAGATTCTGTAATAGTTATTACACGTATTTCCAGTAAATTAGACATAGAATATTCCATTTTCTTCGTACTATCACATAATCTCTCTTTATCATATTTACTAGATGGACCTATCTTTTCAAAAACACCATCTTCATTGGGAAGTCCATTTATAACTACAGCATGGGTCGTTATATCAGGATTAATATTCTCTAAATTAAATATACCAATAATCATATATTGTGTTTTTTCTGAATTACATTTTTTTAATTCCGAAAGAACTCCTTCTGTTCCTGTTTTTGCAGTTGTCCAGTAATCCCAATTTCCTTTTCCGAAAATTCTATCCATAGCATCATATCCTTTTAGATTACCACTATCCTCGAAAAACAATGACTTATCCATATTTATATCAAGAATAGTTGTATACCCACTTTCAAATTTTCTGCCGTAAATATAATATGCAGTCCAAAGAATATTTGCATATGATGTAATATAGCAACCTTTTTTTTCTATAGTTTCATAAGTTGAATTTCCAAGGCAGATATCATGGATAAAATCTGTCATTAAAAAACGAATGTACACAGGTAATATTTCATTTCCATCAGGATCAACATACCTCACAGGATTATTCGAGCAGTAGTTATACAAATGGCAGTTTATTTTGCTAACAGGTATTGATTTTCTATATTGACAGGCATTCATATTTTTATATTTTAAATTAAATTCCTGCATGGTCACTTATATTTTCTGTGTCTATGCAGGAATTATTTCATTTTATGACAGTTTTGATAAAAATGAATTCTGGTCTTCACTAGGTATTCCCAAAGCTTCCATTGCCTGTGAAGGTGTCAGTTTCAGATTTAGAATTAGATTTCTTAAACTCTGAGATATTCCTTCTTTTAGTCCTTTTTCAAGTCCTTCTTCAAGACCTTCTTCACGTCCTTCTTCACGTCCGATGCGGATGCCTTCTTCAAGAGACTCTTCTTTCTGGGCTGCCACGTCTACAGCATAATCATATTCCATCGTCAGCATATTAATTACCTCCGTCGATTTCCTTTTCAAGTAATCCGCCAGTATTCCCTGCCTGATTGCTTCCTGTACTGCCCACGTCAGAGGTTCTTCCTTCTTTTCCCCGCAGGCTTTCCGTACAAGATCCATCAGCCTTGAATACTGCCTCAATTCCTCACAGCGCTCAAGGAGTCTGTCTCCCTTGCCTATGTTTATGTTGTATACCTTTACTACTAGCTCAAGCGGTAGTTCATCCGGCTTGCCTTCTCCTTCGGGATACATGAATGCATCAGAAAGCCTCATTTCTCCCGTCTCAGGATAGTT
>CAMVHR010000077.1 GCA_947167345.1 uncultured Treponema sp. | reverse complement strand
TACCGGCTCTGAGACTTGAACTCAGACACGCTCGCGCGCAAAAGATTTTGAGTCTTTCGTGTCTACCATTCCACCAAGCCGGCAATATGTAAAGAGTATAGCAGATTGTAGTTTGTATATCAAGAGGTAAAAAAAATAAATCTGCAATTTTTTGAGGTTTATAAGATGAATGAAGTTCGCTATAATTGGCTCATGTCAACGATGAAAGACCTGTCCGTCCAACAGTCATTAATATTTAATACATATTCAGACTATTCCTCTTCATCAGAACCTGAACAGGTTCTTAAGAACGTTTTTGGTTATGATACATTTCGCCCTCTGCAAAAAGAAATTATTCAAAACGTTCTTGATGGACGCGATACACTTGCCATCTTACCGACAGGGGGCGGAAAGTCGTTGTGTTACGAAATTCCCGCCCTGCTGCTCAATGGTTTAACTGTAGTTGTTTCACCACTTATTGCACTTATGCAGGATCAGGTTACCCAGCTTGAAGCTGTTGGTGTTCCAGCAGTTTTTTTGAATTCATCGCTTGACTGGGATGCTTACAGAGCTGCCTGTGACAGAATCTGCTGTGGAGAAATACGCCTTTTGTATGTATCTCCTGAGGGATTGAACACTGACAGAATTCGAAATCTTCTGCATTCCCAAAATGTATGCGTAAAATGCATTACCATTGACGAAGCCCATTGCATAAGCGAATGGGGACATGATTTTCGGCCTGATTACATGGAAATCGCCTCATTCAGAGAGCAGTTTCCTCATGCAGTGTGTCTTGCCCTTACAGCAACTGCTACAAAATCTGTGCGGAACGACATTATTGCCCAACTGCATCTGGAAAATCCTGCAGTACTCATAGCTAGCTTTAACCGACCTAATTTATTTCTTGAAGTAAAAGTAAAAAATCATCCTTCTGAACAAGTTGTAGAATTCTTGAATGAACATAAAAGTGAAAGTGGCATCATATATTGTTTTTCGCGGAAGCAGGTCGATGAACTGACTGAATTTTTAAAGGCGAAAGGTTTTAATGCGGAAAACTATCATGCAGGTCTATCGGATGCCGTTCGTACGGAGCATCAAAGAAATTTTATTACCGACAAGGCTGACATCATGGTTGCTACAGTTGCATTCGGCATGGGTATTAATAAACCTGACGTGAGATTTGTCATTCACTATGACATGCCCAAGTCTGTTGAGCAGTATTATCAGGAAATAGGCCGTGCAGGGCGTGACGGGCTGCCATCTCATGCCCTTCTTTTGTATTCTCTGGGAGACTTGCACAAGATTCGTTTTTTCTTTACGGAAAAAGACAGCCCTGAGATGGCAGAACGCCTTTTGCAGGGAATGATTCATTACGCAGAAAGCAGAACTTGCCGCAGAAAGTCTTTGCTTGCTTATTTTGGTGAAGTGTATGACAGCCCTCTTGCTGATAATTATTCAGGTGACAGTTGCTGTGATGTCTGTGCCAGAGGGCCTTTGCCTTTGACAGACGTTACAATTCCTGCACAAAAATTCATGTCATGCATACTCAGAACCAAAGAGCGTTTTGGCCCGGCATATATTATTGACGTACTGCTTGGTGTAAAGAGTATGCGCATGATTGAAAACGGGCATGAACAGTTGAGCACGTTTGGCATTGGAAAAGAGCTGTCAAAACAGAATTGGTTTGAATTGTGCTCTGCTTTGACTGATGCCGGTTATATTGAAAAGACAGATAAGTATGGCGTTTTGTATGTAACTGAATATGGTCGAAAAGTTCTGTTTGAACGTCTGGAAATAAGACTTCCTGTAGAATTTACAAGACAGTTGGCATTTAAAAAGAATATAGCTGAAAGAATTGACTCTCTGTCTTCGGGCTATGATAAGGAACTTGCCATGCAGATAAAGTTCTGGCGCCGCAAAAAGGCTGATGAAGAAGATGTTGCTCCTTATGTTATTTTTGGCGATAGGACTCTTATTGAAATAACAAAGGCAAAACCTCATAGTATTGAAGAACTTATGAAGTGTTACGGAATAGGGCAGTCGAAAGCCCAAAAATACGGTCCTTCAATCATCCAGATTGTAGATTCCTTAACTTAACTGTATGACACGTCCATTGTCTCTGACCATTGTTCTTTGACCCTTTACAATATGTTTCGGCTGGTATAGAATATTGCTACCGTATGGTAGCATAAAAAGGGAGCGGAACAATGGGGGCGAAAGTCTCGAAGGACGACATCATCAGGGCACTGCTGGACACAGCATTCTTTCATTCAACGGGGGCCACAAGCCTGAAGGACATTGCCGAAAAAATCGGCATAAAAAAAGCATCTCTATATAATCATTTTGAAAGCCGCGAAGACATAATCAGGCAGACTCTGGAATCATGCAGGGAATATGTAGAAGCAATAATGTTCACTCCAAAAGATATAGACAGCGTTACAAAAAAATATTCGCCGGACATCGTATTTAAAGGCATTGTAAACAGATATTTTAAGATGCATGAAAAAACTCCACTGTTCCAGATCTATACATTCCTTGAAAGTCAGAAATATTTTGTAAAGGAAGCCAGCGATATCATAAAGGCTGAAAATAGAAAAGTCATATATCAGACATCACTGGTTTTGAAAGCTCTCAAAGCTAATGGTAAAATTTCAATTGAAGAGCAGAACATCGAAAACACTGCTGTGTGGTTCTGCTCTGGCATGAAAGAGCTTCTTAATCTCTATCTGCTTGACAGAAAGACAGTCGTAGTCAATAATCCTGATTCTGGCGAAGGTCAGTTGTTTTCGCTGCCTGCAGATGAATCTGCACTTGAAAAAATCGACACATACATAGATTCATTCATAGATATTATAAAATAGATTGTAGCCTGTTTCAAAGTTATCTCTAAAAAACTTTTGAGTTTTCATATTACTGTGCTATAATTATAGCATGTCAAAAGCTAATTCTGTTTCTATTTCTGAAAATGAATTAAATTCTGTAGTGAACTCAGTAAAAGATGTGAATACTAAAAATTTACAGGAAGATTATAAGTTAGGTGTCGGAATTTCCAAGGCAGAGCTTGAAAAGGTTCTAAAAGGTTCCTCGCTTTCTGAAGATGCGTCAGAGTCAATAGTAAAATCTGAATATGAAAAGAAAATTGCAAAACGCCGTGCTCATGCGGCAGAAGTTCTTGAAAAGATGAATGCCAGTTTGCCAAGAACCATATCTGTCATCTATGGTTCTGCAACAAAAGATGCATCTTTTGTTGCAGGCTTAAAACAGGGCGATTCCATTAGTTTGGATCGTCTTTCAGATCAGACTGCCGACATTTTTGTGAACGGCAGCCTGTTTGCACGTGGCATGCTTGAAGTTTGCGACGGACATGCCAGTGTAAAGATTGTTGACATTGTTTCTGAACAGTCCTGAGTCTTTAGCTTGCGTTAGAGAATTTTCGGATTTCTTCAAGCTTTGACATTGCCGAACCGTTGTCAAGGGCTGCAAGTGCCATTGTGTATCCGTCTTTTATTGTTCGCGCCTTTCCGCTTATGTACAGGACGGCTCCAGCATTCAGCCCAACAGCATCCCTGATGGTTTTCCTACCTTTTCCTGCAAGAATTTCAAGACCTAGCTTTGCATTGTCTTCACCTGTACCTCCTGCAAGTTCGTCTACATTTACGTCCTTTATTCCATATTTTTCAGGATCAATTGTGTACTGATATTCCTTGTTGTCTTCGCAAATTTGATAGACATAAGTTTTTGCACATGGAGAAATTTCATCAAAGCCGTCTTCACTTGTTATTACCATGACACGCTTTGCTCCGAGCATTTTTGCGGCACGAGCGACAGGTTTAAGAAGGTCTTTTGAATAAACTCCCAGCATTTGGTATTTTGCAGTTGCAGGGTTTGAAAGAGGTCCCAAAATATTCATTATTGTCTTTATGCCAAGACTTTTTCGTACTGGACCTGCAAAACGCATTGCACTGTGGTAGATTGTTGCCATCAAAAAGCCAAAATTCGTTTTTTTGATTTGTTCGGCTGTTTTTTCCGGGCTGTTGTCAATTTTTATGCCGATTGCTTCGTAAAAGTCTGCAGCTCCTGATTTGCTTGAAACGGCTCTGTTGCCGTGCTTTGCCATAGGCTGTCCGCATGCTGCGGCTATGATTGCAGATAGCGATGAAATGTTAAAGCTGCCTTTTCCGTCTCCGCCAGTACCGACAATTTCCGCTATGTTCGTGCAGTCCAAAGGAAGTGTCTTTCGTTTTGAAAGCAGAACTTTTGCACAACCTGCCATTTCTGATGCAGAAGGCCCTTTTGCGGCAATAGCTGTAAGGATTGATGCCGTTACACGCTCGTCGAGTGTTCCATCCGTCAAGTTTTCCATGAACAGTTCTGCTTGTTCTTCTGTCAGATCCTTTTTGTCAATAAGCTGATTCAAGTATTCTGCAACCGGAATGTTGTTCAGCCTGTAATTAAGGAATGCTCTAAAGATATCATCGCCTCTTTCGCTAGCGATTGATTCAGGGTGAAACTGTATGCCCTCAATGAGCATTTTCTTGTGCCTTATGCCCATTATGTCTCCATCTTGAGAACGTGCGGTAATCTCAAAGTCGGGCGAAAGTGTAGACTCGTCAATGACAAGAGAATGGTATCGCGTAAACGATGCCTTTTTGCCAATGATGCGGAAAACTCCTTTGCCATCAAGTGACATTTCCTCTACAACACCGTGACATATTCTTTTTGCCTGTACTATTTTTGCACCGAATGCTTCTCCGATTGCCTGATGTCCAAGACAGATGCCGAGAATTGGAATTTTTCCTGCAAAATGCTTTATTGCCTGTTCGCTTATTCCTGCGTCTGCCGGTGTTCCTGGCCCCGGGCTTATTACAAGCTTTGAAGGATTGAATGCCTCAAGGTCTGCAATGGAAACTTCTTTTGAGCGTACTGTTTTTACTTCTTCATCAGAAAGACGCTGTAATGCCTGTACGACGTTATATGTAAATGAATCGTAATTGTCTATAACAAGTATCATAAAAAAACTCCTGTCTGTTCCTTAGAAATTAATCTTATCCGTTAGTTTTTTCGGCTGCATCACCTTCAAGGACAGTGCGCAGTGCTCCCAGTTTTTCATTTGTTTCTTCCCATTCTCGGTCAGGATTGCTGTCGTAGACAATGCCTCCTCCTGCTTGCAGCGTCCATGTAGAGTTCTGCTTCAAGGCACATCTGATGCCGATGCAGAAATCTAAATCGCCAGATGCCTGCAAATATCCTATTGCACCTGCATAGAATCTGCGCTTTACCTTTTCAAGGCGGCTCAGTATTTCAATGGCACTTATTTTAGGAGAGCCGCTTACAGTGCCTGCCGGGAATGCTGAGCGCAGTACCTGTATCTGCTTTGTGCCGTTCTTGACTTTGCCTTGTACATCGCTTACAAGATGCATTACGTGACTGAAGTACTCACAGTCCATAAAGCGAGTTACTTCTACAGAACCTGGTTCGCACATTCTGCCAAGATCATTGCGGGCCAAGTCTACAAGCATAAGGTGTTCGCTACGTTCCTTATTGTCCTGCAAAAGATTTGCTTTAAGCGCTTCATCTTCTGCCTTGTTTTTACCTCGCTTGCGTGTTCCTGCAATCGGGCGTATGGATGCAATTCCATCACGGACGCGAACCAGACTTTCAGGTGAAGAACCTACAAGCTGTCTGTTTCCGAAATCTATATACAAAAGGTAAGGAGAAGGATTTAAGGAACGCAGACGGCGGTAGATTTCCATTGCAGAACTTTCACATTCAAGCTGAAGGCGGCGGCTAGGAACTGCCTGAAAAATATCACCTGCTACAATATGTTTTTTTAGTTCCACCACTTTTTCTTTATATTCTTTTTCTGAAAGTTCAAGATCTGTAATTGTACGGCAAGGATTTGGTGCTTCTGGCGGTGCAAGGTAGCTGAAATCCAAATCGCTGAGTCTGTTCTTTAGGTCGTCAATTGCTTTTTTCAGGTCTATCTGATGCTCTGTATAATTTAGTCCGAATATATGCAGTGTTTCGGTAAAGTGGTCAAATACTATGTAAATATGGCCTGCGACAAATTCACTTTCTGGTATGTGAAGTTCATCTGTTTGAGGCGCAAGATTTATAGTGTCACAGCGTGCACAGAATTCATAGCTCAAATACCCTATGCCGCTTGCAGGTACGGGTATTGTTTTTACAGGAAGTTCATTTTCCTGTGCAACATACAAAAGTGCATCCAAAATGTCCAGTTTGTGTGGAACAGTACTTCCTGGTGCAATCATTTCTATTGTGTCACCGGAACTGGATGCTGTTTCTTGTGTAAAAGGAACTCTTCTTCCGTCAATAATGAATGCAATTCCTTCATCATCCTGCAGAATGTGAAATGCTTCTTCTGCCATGAGAATGGAATATCGTTCTTTGCCCATGTTGAATCGCGCACTTTCTAATATGGCTTTTGCACCGATTTTTTTTGCAAGCGAAAAAGGTGTGTATCTGTCGCTAGGAATGCTTATGTAAATGCTGTCTGTACGTTTGATCATGTTAAACCTCGTTTCTTTCTACAGAAACCATCTTATAGTCATTAGTTGTTTCTGTCAAGAGTAGTTTTTGTTTTTTTTGTCTTTCTTTGGTATTTTTATAAGTGGTGAAAACGCTGTTGTGGTGCTATACTTAAGCAACTGTTCCTAAGCGAGGTTGCCATGATTTGTGAAATAAAAGATGATTTTTATGTAGATGGGAAGAAATTCCAGATAATTTCTGGTTCGATACACTATTTCAGGGTTGTACCTGAATATTGGAAAGACAGATTGGAAAAGCTCAAGAATATGGGATGTAATACTGTAGAAACCTATATTCCGTGGAATTTTCATGAGATAGAAAAAAATAAATTTGTCTGGGACGGAATGCACGATGTCTGTCGTTTTATAAAGACTGCTGCTGATTTGGGGCTTTATGTAATTATCCGCCCATCGCCTTATATTTGTGCTGAATATGAATATGGCGGTCTTCCGTGGTGGCTTTTGCAGGACAGAAATATGAAGGTGCGCTGCAGCTACAAGCCTTATCTTGATGCAATAAAAAATTATTACAGCGTGCTTATGCCAAAGCTTGTACCGTATCAGATAGATAATGGCGGCCCAATAATTCTGATGCAGATAGAAAATGAGTACGGCTATTACGGTAATGACCATGCATATATGGAGTTTCTGCGCGACACAATGAGGGAGTTTGGCATTACTGTTCCATTTGTTACATCCGATGGTCCATGGGGGCATTCCATGGAAAACGGCATGACCGAAGGTGCTTTGGCTACAGGAAACTTTGGTTCTAAGGTAAAGGAACAGTTTGCCGTAATGACAGATAAGCTTGGAAAAAACAAGCCAATGATGTGCATGGAATTCTGGGTGGGCTGGTTTGACAGCTGGGGGGATATTCATCATCACTCAGATTTGGAGCAGAATAAGATTGATTTTGATGAAGTGATCCGCACTGGACATGTAAATATTTACATGTTTGAAGGTGGTACAAACTTTGGATTTACAAGTGGACGCAATTGGGATGCAAAGAATGCTGACGTTACTTCTTACGATTATGACGCAGTTTTGACAGAAGACGGGCAGATTACTCCCAAATACAGGGCATTTAAGGAAATCATTGCCAAATACAAAAAGATAGAAGAAATTCCTTTGTCTGCAAATATTGAGTATGCGGATTATGGAAAAGCTGAATGTGTTTCAAAAGTAAATCTTTCTGCTGTGTTAAAAAATATTTCTAAATGTACTGAAAGTCCTTATCCACTTTCAATGGAAGATTTAAATTATGGCAGCGGATATGTGCTTTATCGCATCCGTCTTGCACAAAATGAATGTGCTGAAGAAATTCAGATTCAGGATTTTCATGACCGCGTGCAGGTGTTCTGTAACGGAACTCTTCTTTTTACTGATACAGAAGAGCATTCTGTTGATAAATTTGTTGTGCCCGAAGAAATGCGTAAAAAAGGTGCTGTTCTTGACTTTCTTGTAGAAAATTACGGGCGCGTAAACTTTGGATTTGACCTTGATAATCAGCGTAAGGGAATTCTTAAAGGTGTTGCCATTAATGGGCACAGACATTTTGGATACGAGATTTATTCTTTGCCGTTAACTACGGAGCAGGTTGCTCTGGTTGACTTTAACGCTGGAGAGTCTTTTAAAGAGAATGAGCCTTCATTCTATAAGTTTACATTCAATGCTGAAAGAAAAGCTGATACTTTTATTGAGCTGAATGGTTTTGGTAAAGGATGTGTGTTTATAAACGGTTTCAATGTCGGACGCTTTTGGGAAATTGGTCCGCAGAAAAGGTTGTACATTCCTGCACCTTTGCTTAAAACAGGCGTGAATGACATTGTTGTGTTTGAAACGGAGGGAAAAGCCTGCAATACGGTGCAGCTGAAAAAATCTTCTTTACTTGGATGATGTTATGATTTGTTGCAAAAAGTCCTGAATTACAGTAAAAAGTACAGGGCAAACGCATTATAAAAACTGATGAACTCTGACTAGACAGACTTTTGTTTTATAATCGGTTGCTCTGAATAAAATTTTTAGATTTCCCATTGTAAAATGAACATGAGGTATATATAATGACATAGGAATAGTTCTTATATTTCGGACTATGTTCAGAACTAAAAGGTGAAATAAAAAACGAGATGTATTATGAAAGTTATTATACTAAAAGAAAATCAAAAAGCTTCAGTAACAACAAGAGCCTGCAGCAGACAGCCCCTGCCGAAAAGGATGATCTTGATTATTCGTTAAACTATTTTTATGCAAAGGGCTTTTCTCACCGTATCGACCATATAGGTGGCATATATTATAAGTACGACCTTAACGGTAATGTTACGATGACTCATAAAAATCCTATTCCAGGCTACGACAGCTCTAACCATGGAGAGGAACAGTCAGGCTCTGTTTCTGATGATGACTTCTGGGATGAATGGGACAGTGATCCTACAGATGGACATTCTGATTTCGGTTGGGGATTAGGAGGTCAGACCGGTAATAATCCTCCAGATGTACAGATGGTTGCTCAATATATGTGGGATGAACGCGACAGGCTTAAAGCCAGCATTGTCGGAGACAAGAATGCATTCTATGTATACGGCG
>CAMVHR010000076.1 GCA_947167345.1 uncultured Treponema sp. | reverse complement strand
CCGAAGCAGGATTTTCTGATGTCTGTACGCACCTCAACAGCGGTAACGTTATTTTTTCAGATGATGAAAATGACACACTCGTTCTATCTGATAAGACAAAAACTTTAATAAAGCAAAAATTCAATTTGGACATTCCTGTATTCATCATTTCACAGAAGGAACTTTCTGAACTTTTAGACAAAGCACCAAAATGGTGGGGAACAGAAAATAAAGAAATATACGATAATCTTATTTTCGCCATTCCACCGAACGACATCAAAATAGTTGCTGAAAAAATTGGAGAACCTACAAAGGAACTTGAACAGGTTGAAATCTGTGATAATGCAGCTTTCTGGTCCTTTGACAGAATGAAATATAATAAGACTGTCTGGTGGAAAAAGACCGCAAGTGCAGGAATTGCAGAAATGATAACAATAAGAACTGCAAACACTTTACGAAAGATTAAATCTTTATAAGATTAAATCTTTATAAGATTATATCTTTATAAGATTAAATCTTTTTAATTGAGGGAAACCAAGCAAATGATGATAAAAAAATGTTCGCTTTCGGACGTTGAAGAATTGGCTCAGTTAAACAAGCAGCTCATCGAAGATGAAAAAAGCGACAACACGATGACTTTGGAGCAATTGAAAATCCGAATGCGCGATTTTCTTGAAAGCGAGTACAACGCATATTTCTTTATGGAAGAAGATTGCATCGCTGGATATGCTCTTGTCAGACACACTTCAAAGCCCCTGTACCTGAGGCAATTTTTTATAGCCAGGAATTTTAGACGGCAGGGAAAGGGACGCGCCGCATTAAAACTTTTGCAGGAGGAACTAAAGACAGATAAGGTTGACATCGAAGTTTTGTCATGGAACATGGCTGCGATTAAATTCTGGGAAAGCTGCGGTTTTGTCGAGCGAAGCCGCTATATGAGACTGGAAAATTCAGAATCCGCTTTACGCCAATGAAATACTCAGTAAGTGAATTCAAAAAAAACGAAAATATAAATTCAATTACGAAAAAAAGCGAGGCCTATATGATTATTCAAGACATCGACAAAGGAAAAGATTTTGACTGGGGAAAAACTTCCAGCGACTATGCGAAATACAGGGATATTTATCCACAAGACTTCTATGACTATATTTTGAACTTAGGATTATGCAAAGAAGGTCAGACCGTATTGGACTTGGGTACAGGTACTGGTGTGCTTCCAAGAAACATGTACAAGTACGGAGCCAAATGGACTGGAACAGACATAGCTAAAAATCAGATAGAACAAGCCAAAGCTCTGGCTAAAGAAGCCGGAATGGACATAGATTTCTATACTTTAAGGGCGGAAGAGGTCTCTTTTCCAGACAACAGCTTTGACGTTATCACTGCTTGCCAATGTATCTGGTATTTTGACCATAACATAACGGCCGAAAGTTTTGCAAGAATGCTCAAGCCAAACGGCAAGTTTCTTATTTTATACATGGGCTGGCTACCTTACGAAGATCCTGTTTCAGGAAAAAGCGAAGAAATCATTTTAAAGCACAACCCTGACTGGACGGCGTATGGAGACAAGGTTCAACCGGTTTGGGTGCCAGATCAGTATTCAAAACATTTTACAGTTTTGTCTCACAAAGAATTCCGTGTTGACGTTCCATTTTCAAGAGAGGGGTGGCACGGACGAATGCGCGCATGTCGAGGAGTAGGAGCCTCAATGTCGCCAGAACAAGTTGCCGTATGGGACAAGGAACACAAAGAAATGCTCGAAAAAAACACCCCTGAAAATTTCATGGTCAAGCATTATATATCCATCGCAGAATTGCAGGTAAATAAATAAAGTTTATAAAGGAAACATCATGAAACAATACATTGTTGACGCTTTTACAGACAAAGTTTTTGGCGGAAATCAAGCGGCGGTCTGCGTGCTGGACGAGTGGATTTCTGACGAGCTAATGCAGAACATCGCAAAGGAAAACAATTTTTCTGAGACGGCATTTACCGTGAAAGAGGGCGACAAGTATCACCTGCGCTGGTTCACTCCCGCCGCTGAAATTGATTTTTGCGGACACGCAACACTTGGAACCGCTTTTGTCCTCTTTAATTTTTATGAAAAGGCTACGGACAAAATCACTTTTAAAACACAAGTAGGAGAACTTAACGTTGAAAAACAAGACGAGCTTTATAAACTTAATTTTCCAGCTTACCGTTGCAAGAAAATTGAAGTGACGGACAAAATGGAAGAAGCACTCGGCGTGCGTCCAAAAGAAGCCTACATTGACCGCGATCTTCTGCTGGTTTTGGAAAATGCAGAGCAGGTTCGAAATCTCAGACCAGATCAGGAAAAGCTAAAGGCACTAGATGGTCTTTGCATAGCCGTAACCGCTCCTAGCGACGCCACAGAATATGACAGCGTGAGCCGCGTCTTCTGCCCGGAACTCGGCTTAATGGAAGATCCGGTAACAGGAAGCACTCACTGTATGATTGCACCTTACTGGTGCGACAGACTTGGAAAAGAAAAGCTTGTCTGCTATCAGGCTTCCGAGCGGACTGGCGTATTGTATGCCGAGCGAAAGGGAGCGCGAATCATCCTGTCAGGCAAGGCTGTTTTGTATTCAGAAGGGAATATTCTGGAAGAGATGGAAAGCAAAAGCGGAAGAATAAAATGATCGTAAAAATGACTGTAATCGTTGACAATATTTCGAGCGATGGACTCAAAGGCGAATGGGGGCTTTGTATTCTTATTGAGCTCGACGACAAAAAAATCCTTGTCGATACAGGAGGTTCAATGCTTTTTGCCCACAATTTAAAGGCTCTCGGTTTTAACATCAGAGACATTGATTATGGAATCCTAAGCCACGCACATTATGACCACGCGAACGGAATGCCAAAATTCCTTAAGGAAAATATGAAGGCAAAATTCTATCTTCGCGAAGGAACTGCAGAAAACTGCTATCACAGAAAACCTCTTTTCGGAAACTATTTCAACTTTCGTTTTTACATCGGGCTTCCAAAGAATGTCCTTACGAAATATAGCAGGCGGATTCAATTCGTTTCGGACGATTACAAGTTGTGCGAGGGCGCATATCTGATTCCGCACAAAAGCGGCGATTTAAGTTCTGTTGGCAGGCGCGAGAACATGTTTCTTCGCACACAACGCGGCTGGATTCCTGACAACTTTTCGCACGAGCAGAGTCTTGTCATTGAAACGGAGAAAGGACTTGTAATCATCAACTCCTGCTCGCATGGCGGAGCTGTGAACATCATCAATGATATAAAACACACCTTCCCCGAAAAGCACATTTATGGACTGGTTGGTGGGTTTCATCTGTTCAACAAGAGCGATGAGGAAGTGCGGAACGTAGCTCGTGAAATAAAAAATACAGGGATTGATTATGTCTGCACCGGCCATTGCACAAAAGACCGTGCGTTTGCGATTATGAAAGAAGAGCTTGGCGAAAAACTTGAACAACTGCACGTGGGACTTAAAAAGGAATTCTAATACAAAAACAAATAACGAATTTTATTTTTGCAAGTTAGCTGCATCCTGTTTTATGGTTTTCTGAACCTTAATCAGCTTTGCCCACATAAGAGAGCTTGTTGCGCTTCCTGTAATAAGTTTTCCATCACTTACGGCGGGCTGATCAATGTAAAAATTTTGTCCTTTATAATCCGGGCAGAACATTTCTAAAAATCCGACTCCGTTGCTGGTGTGTAGTTTATCATTCAAAATTCCGGCGTTTGCCAGAGCAACTGTAGCTCCGCAGATTGCACATACAGTTCCGCCTTTTGAAAGCAGCTCCGAACCCTTCTGAATTATCTGAGCATTTTCAGCATCTGCCCATGTATCTGCTCCGGGTAAAATCAAAACTGTCTTTTCGTTCAGTTCAATTCCTTCAATCGTGCAGTCTGGAATGATTGAAAGACCACCCATTGTTTTTACAGGCTCATTTGAGACCGCAACAGTCTTGACTACAACCTGTGGAGCATCAGAGTTGAAAAAACGCCTTGAATTGACTTCCGCCGTAACTGACCCGATTTCCCAGTCTGCAAGAGTTGCAAGCAGATAAATGTAAACTGTAATCATAGTTTTTGACTCCTTTTAATTAAATTATGTCTGTAGTTTACAGTCTGATTGTTGACAACTATATGTCAACAATTTAAAATTTTTACCAGAAAAATATGAAAATTAACCGCCTTGTAAGCATAGTCATGATTCTTCTCGAAAAAAAGCGGATAAGTGCGCAGGAACTTTCTGATATGTTCGAAGTTTCAAAACGCACAATTTACCGGGATGTTGAGACTATCAGCATGGCTGGAATTCCTGTTTCCACAACTTCAGGCACGAATGGCGGAATTGAAATTATGAGCGGGTACAAGATTGATAAAAAAGTTTTTTCCCGAGATGATCTTTCCGCCCTTTTGATGGGATTGAACAGTCTTCCAAAAATGCTTCGAAACCGCGAACTTGAGCATACACTTGCAAAATTAAAAAGCCTTGTTCCAGCTGAGCAGGCAAAAGATATTGAAATAAAAGCAAATCAAGTTTTAATTGATTTATCTCCATGGTTTGGGGAAAGGAACGTAAAACACAATCTTGAAATCCTAAAAGCAGCCATTGAAGAAAACAGACTGATTTCATTTACCTATATCGACGGACACAGTAAAAAATCAAAAAGAACTGCCGAAGCATATCAGCTTGTTTTAAAAGGTCTCTCCTGGTATGTTCAGACCTTTTGCCGCATAAAAAATGATTTTCGCTTTTTCAGACTTTCCAGAATGAATGGTCTCATTCTCCTTGATGAAAAATTCATTCCGCGTGAATTTAAAAAGCCACTCCTTGATTTTGAAGAAACTGCAAGAAAATTACAGACTGTCATAAAGCTCCGGGTTCATAAATCAATTCTCGACCGTGTGTTGGAATTCTGTGACTTTGACTGCATAAAATCTGACGGCGAAGAATCCTATCTTGTCGAATATCCTTTCATCGACCGCGATTATTACTACGACATGCTTTTGAGTTTTGGGGATAAATGCGAATGTCTTGAACCTCTTGCAGTACGTGAAAAATTAAAGCAAAAAATTCAAAGCCTGATGCAGGTATATTGGAGAGGAGAACATCTGGATGAAGTGCCGAAGTAAGTGAAGAGAAAAAAAACAAGATAAGGCAACTGCATTTCATCGACGGAAAAGAGCATCTTGTCGAAAACTCATTTCAAATAATTTTTCTTTGAAGTATGTTTTAGTTACTTGCAAGATGGAGGAAGAAAAATATAAATGGAAAAATTCATCATAAAAGATTTTGAGCCTGCTTTTATTCCGAATGCAGAAAAAATTCTTAAAGAAGAATATTCTGCAGAAAAGAAAAAAAATCCTTTACTGCCGGAGGAATCTCCAACTGGATTGTTAAACTGGCTTTCGACAAAAAAATATAAAAAAGCTGCCTTTTGCGGAGAGCGTCTTGTGGGCTACATGATGTTCGCAGATGTCTGGGACGGATTTTTTGGACTTTGCAAAGGAAGCTTTTGTCCTTTGGGAGGAAGCGCTGTTTCTTTTGAACTGAGGACCGAAAGAAAAAAAGTAATGTCCCTTTTGTTTGAAGGAATTTCAAATGAAATGGTCCGCGATGGAGTTTATTCTTTTGCCCTATCAAGATTTGCGCACGATACGGATGCAAACAATTCTTTGATTCTGAACGGCTTTGGAATTAGATGCAGCGATGCAATGGCAAAAATAAAGTCAATTCCAGAATTCAGTATGCCGGAAAAAATTGAATTCAAGGAAGTTTCTTTTGGAAGTTTCGGGATTTTCAAAAATCTGAAAATGCAGCTTGTGCATCACCTGGAAAATGGACCAGTTTTTTTCCCGTCAGATTTAAGCAATTTTGACCAGTGGTTTGAAGACGACAGCAAAAGATGTTTTGGTGCCTTCTGTGGAGAAGAACCTGTCGGATTCATCTCCTGCAAAAAAGGCGACGGAGAAAATTACCTTTGCGACAACATCTACAACATCTGCGGAATGTATGTAAAAGAAGAATACAGAAAAGACGGTGTTGGAAAAGCACTCTTGTCCTGTCTCTCAAAAATCCTGGAAAAAGAGGGCGCAGAATGCCTTGGGGTAGATTATGAAACACTGAATCCAACAGCCCTGAGATTCTGGACAAAATTCTTCTCTCCATACACATACAGCTTTCACAGAAGAATCGATGAAAGAATCGTCCATTTTTTGAAATAGCAAATCTTGTCACATAACAGGTAGCATGTTAAAATCTTAGTCTGAGTGAGGTAGAAAAAATGAGCTTGCAATTTCTAAATGCCAACAAGCGCAACGGCATCCGCGCTGTCGGCATTTAGAAATTGCCTTTGAGTGTGATGTTACTATTGGCTCTGAAAATGCAGGCGGTCATTCGGAATATAAGCGTTCATTGAACGCACGATAAACGACTCTTCAATCACAAATCCGAATGAATGTCTTTACGAAACTATTTAATATAAATCATCTTTGTGATATGCTTGAGCTATGATTACAGAAGAGGAAAAAGGTTTAACAGGAAACAAGCTGAAATTAATCGCAATTCTTTCGATGACGCTAGATCATGTGATATGCGTACTTTATCCCAATTATCCCACTGACTGGTGGATTATTGCCCTGCACATTCTGGGAAGAGTTGCAGCACCGATTTTCTGGTTTATGGTTTCGGAAGGCTATCATTACACTCGTAACGTGAAGAAGTATCTTCTGCGTCTTTTTGTTTTTGCAGTAATAGGGCATTTTGCCTACAATTTTGCCTTTGGAATTCCTTTCATTCCTTTTAAGACAAGCTACTTTAATCAGACAAGCGTAATCTGGCCCCTCTTCCTTGGAGTTCTGGGGCTGGTTGTAGTGAATTCAGAAGAGCTTAAACAGTGGCAGAAAACCCTGCTGGTATTTCTGCTGGCGGCTCTGGCCTTTCCATCTGACTGGTCAAGTCCAGCCTTTCTTGTCATTCTTTACATGGGGCAGAACAGGGACAATTTCAAGAAGCAGATGGGCATGATGCTTTTGTGGATTGCAGTTTATTCCGCTGTCTATGCGATTTTTATCAATCCTCTGTACGGAATTATTCAGATGGGGGTGGCACTTACAATCCCTCTTTTGAAAAATTACAACGGACAGCGGGGCTCCTTCAAGGGAATGAAATATTTCTTCTATATATATTATCCTTTCCATCTTGTAATTTGCGGAATCATCAGAATTCTGGTACACGGAAATATTGGAGTGATGATTGGCGGCTGACAGACATTGTCCTTACCTGGGATATCGGCCATTCAAAAGCCTGCGGTGAAAAAGACGTGCCCTTCATTTTGTCTCACAAAGATAAGCTTAAGCATTTTCACATTCATGACAGAATGGAAAATCCTCCTAAAAATCACCTTGCCCTTGGTGACGGAGAAATTGATTTAAGAGCCCGGCTCAGCACTGCTGCAGAATGTGACGCAAGATGCGTCCTTGAAACAAAAACGATAAAGGCACTGAAAAAGTCTGTGAAGTGGCTGTAAGATGGAGAAAATTTTATATGGTAACTAAAGAAGAATTAAAAATTGCTCTGATTGAGTTTGGAATAAAAACGGCACAAAAGCTCTGATAAAAGATGCCATGATAGGTCCATGTAAGGTCATGTTTTTTGACATCTGGAATGTGGTTTCTATTTATGAGCATGAATTAAAGACAAATCCCTACAAGCTTTGGGGAATAAAGAAAAATTAGAATGATGATAAAATTTGTCTGTCTATACTTCGGTTTGCAAGCACATGTTCTGGCATCGCAATCTCAAGTTTCCGCTTCCGCTCAATCTGGAAGTGATCTCTCCAGCATAACAAGATATTCCGTTGTTCCTTCTTCAAGCTTTTTATTGTTTGTGACATGAAAGCCGTGTCTTTCATAAAAGCGAATTGCTTCCACGTTCCTTTCAATAGCCCACAAATATGTCACAGGATAGTTTTCCTTTGCATATTCTATCAAAGAGGCCCCCACCTCATGATTTTGAAAGAAATAATCTACATACAGCTCAACAATCTCATTGCATTCAAAATCCACATGTCCAGAAAGTTCATCTGTTCTTCTGTATGGAACCAGTGTTCGCCGCCTTTCATCACTGTGAGGCTAGCCTTGTTTATGTCTGCAAAATCCTTCATGGTTTCAAAAGAAGTAAGATTGTCCTTTTCACCATAAAGGATTTTTGTTGGTACATTCCATTTTACAGGATGATTTTTCACATATTGCAGATAATCCTAGGATAAGTCCTCGCCAAAATCCGTTGGTATGACTTTCCACCTTTTAAGCTCTTCTTCTGAAACATTTGCCCAGCTCATCATGTCGCAGATAAGTTTCTCCATGTTCACAATCGGTGAAATGAAATACGCCTTTTGAATCAGGTTTTCGATTTTTGCATTCATGCTGAAAAATGCTCCTATGCTGTTTGCAATCAGAAAAAGTAAGATTCAAACCACCCGAACAGGGCAATCAGAATCTCTCGAAAGATGTATTAATAGTTTTTACTATTTTAAAATAGCTGGTATAAGCGAAAAAATCAAGAAGAAACACTTGCATTTCATCGGGCAAAACCTGCATTTTGTCGAAAAGCCATTTCAAACTCAACGACATAACAGCCAAAGCATGGCCTACCTGCAGTCAATGGAATGGACTATCCACGGTCAGTGGAATGGCCGTAATTGAGTCTGTGGAATGGGCTATCTGCGGTCAGTGGAATGACCGCAAGCGCCTTTATAGAAGATTTATTACTTTACGAATGAGCCGATTTCAATCAGGTTGCCTTCCGGGTCGGCGATGTAGCAGGTTCGCTGGCCCCACGGCTCTGTTGTTGGCGGCATGACTGGCACAGCTCCCTTTGCTGTTACTTCCGCAAAGGTTTTATCTACAGCGGCGTAGTTTTCCACGCCCAGTGCAATCTCAAAGTGTCCGTTGATTTTTTCGGCGTAGTTGAATTTTGAATTGGTCATCGTTTCAAAATCTTTTCTGCCGTACAGCAAAAACAACGTGCCGTCTTTTTCAAGAAAAACGTTGGACGTGGTCTCGTCTTCCTTGATTTCAAATCCAAGGACGTCGCGGTAAAATCGCACCATCGTTGGCATGTCTTTAACAAAAATTCCGAATCCTTCTAATTTCATATTTCCTCCATTTATTTTCCAATTATAAGATTGATTCCGACTTGTGTATTGGAAAAATCCGACAGTTTATTTTTCGCTGAGTGCGAGATGGCGGACCTCGGATAAATTCATTCCGTGGAATTTTTTGAAGTCGTTCAGAAGATGCGACTGATCAAAATAGCCGAACTCGGCGACCGCATCCTGAATATCAAAATTCTTTGAACAGCACACTCTCTGCCACAGGCTTTGGTAGCGTATGAGCGATGAAACTTTTTTGGGCGAGAGGGAAAGCGTTTGCGCGAAAAATCGTTCCAGCTGGCGTTCGGTTACGTGAATGTCTTTTATTATAGAAGAAAGAGGCAGAGAGCCGCGGGTGCGAATCATCTGGATTATTGCGTCCATGATAAGCGGATTCTTTTCTGGCGTTTTTGAAGCAGGGCGGGCGAGAAGTTCAAGAAGCGTTTCTTCAGCAATCTGCTTGAATTCTTCAAGATTCATAACAGGCGAAAGCTTTGCAAGCAGAAGTTTTCTG
>CAMVHR010000075.1 GCA_947167345.1 uncultured Treponema sp. | reverse complement strand
CGGTTCTTAACCGCACCACTAATAACAGAGGAGTTTTAATCCTCGTTATTGACACGTTTCTGCATTTTTTTCTTTCGAAAATTGCAGGATATCAACAAAAGAAAAAAATGTTGTAAATTCTTATATTATATGATATTGTTTATTCAGATCAATTTTATTCAAATTGATTTTAATAAAATTGATTTGAATGAAAAATATCAAAGGAGAAATGTAATGTTTATAGGACGGACAAGAGAACTGAATACATTAAAACAAACCTACGATAAAACTGGTTTTGGCATGACCGTTATTTATGGCAGACGAAGAATCGGCAAATCTTCTTTGATAACTGAATTTGTAAAAGACAAGAAAGCTATTTTTTATACAGCTACAAAAGTAGGAGCAGAACGAAATCTCGAACTTTTTTCCAGACAAACACTTTCTATTTTAGCACCAGCTTATACAGATGCAAAATTTTCAACAGTCGAAGGTATATTCGATGTCATTACAGACAATGCTAATAATGAAAAACTGATTATTGTAATAGATGAATTTCCTTACTGGGCAGAAAAAGATGAGAGCCTTCTTTCCATAATTCAGAAATATATTGATACCAAGTGGCCTGAAAAAAACATAATGCTCATAATCTGCGGTTCATCTCTTAGCTTTATGGAAAAAAAGATTTTAAGCGAAAAGAGTCCATTATTCGGACGTAGAGATTCACAAATAAAACTAGAAGCTTTTAACTACAGAGATGCAGCATTATTCGTACCATCTTATTCTATAGAAGAAAAGGCTATTTGCTATGGAGTTACAGGAGGAGTAGCAAAATACCTAGCATTATTTGACCAAAACAAAACTCTTGATGAAAACATAAAAAATCAGTTCTTCAATCCAAATGGATACCTATTTGACGAAACAAAAAATCTTTTATCGCAGGAATTTTCTGATATAACGCTGGCCAATAATATTATTGAACAGATAGCTTCTGGTGAAAATTCTCTGAATAACATTGCATCAAAAATTCACGAAAAGGAACCCACGGTACTGTATTCCTTGGAAAAGCTTATAGAAGTAGGACTGGTAGAACGAAGAAAATGTATTACAGAGGAAAAGAACAAAAAAAAGACTCAGTATGTACTTAAAGACAGTATGTTTAAATTCTGGTATGAATTCATTCCTAATGCTTACAGCGTAATTGAAATGGGACAAGGTACTTTATACTATGAAAAAATAGTAAAACATTCCATGCATTTATTCATGGGTAGTGTATTTGAAGACATGGCAAAATACTACACTCTTGAACAAGGCATACAAGGAAAATTTGGAAGTTTCATAACAGAAGCCGGATCCTATTGGGGAATGGAGCAACTTGAAGATGAAAATGGTAAAAAAATATGGCAGACAGCTGACATTGATATTGTTGCTATTTCCAATGCTGACAAAACAGCAGTAATAGGAGAATGTAAATTCAAGAACGATGCAATAGACAGGAGCGTCCTTGAAACACTGAAAAGAAGAGCAGCTTTAATTTCTTCAAAATATAAAATTGAAAAATACCTTTTGTTTTCCCTAAGTGGATTTTCAAAATGGTTTGAGACTCAAAAACTGACAGACTCTATACTGATTTCTTTAAAAGATATGTATAAAGTTTGACTACCTAGAGTTTTATTCCGCAAATTGTCCCCAGTCTTTCCAACCGACATACCGAATGCCATTTATGTTGCAGGTAATATCTCCCAAATAAAAAACTGCACCATTACAGGAATCCTCATTTCTCAGAGAAAGATATTTTCTTATGTTGGCAGAAAGTTTTTCCTCACTTTCTGCAGAACTTTTTATTTCTATTGCGAAAGTATGTTTCCAATCTGCAACCAAGTCAACTTCAAATCCCTTTAAATCCCTAAAATATGTAAGGTTTCCTTTTTTGCCTTGATTAAATCGTTTCTTTAAAAGTTCGGAGACTGCAAAAGTTTCAACAATTCCACCTTTATAACGGCTTAGAATAAGTTCTTCTGCAGATTCAATCCTTAGCAGGTGGCACAGAAGTCCAGTATCGGTAAAATACAGCTTGGGTGTTTTTACAAGCGATTTCCCAAGATTATTAAAATCTGGTTCAAGAAAATGAATTATATATGATGACTCAAGTATAGAAAGCCACTGTCTGACAGTAGGAGCCGAAATTCCAAGATTCCTTGCAATGCCATCCATTGACAGCATTTGTCCAGAATGAAGGGCACATGTTTGAATAAATTTTTTGAATGTATTCAGATTTGAAGGATTTATCTGTTCTTTTACATCCATGTCCAGATACGTATCAATGTAGTTATCAAACCAGTCTTCTGTTATAAAATGTCTGTCCGTATCATTCAATGGAGGGTAACATCCCTTTACTATTGTCTCGTATACATTATCACCAAGTAAAGATTCAGATTTTAACTCTTCAAGTGAAAATGGCAGAAGTCTTAGAAATGCTGCTCGACCTGCAAGAGAATCTGTCATGTTTGACTTTAGTTTGAACTGACTTGAACCTGTCAATATATATTTTCCTGGCTCGGAATTTGTATTATCTGCATGAAATTTTACAGCATCAAAAATTTCTGGTACTTTTTGGGCTTCGTCAATAATAGCACCGTCTGGAAATGCCAAAAGAAAATCTTTAGGATTCGACTTTGCCATTTCTCTAAGATCTTTGTCATCAAACGTTATGTATTTTTTATTTGGGAAAGTCATTTTTGCTAATGTTGATTTTCCGCTTTGCCTTGGTCCAGTTATGCCTATTACAGGAAACTGAGTAGCAAGCCGTAAAAGTGCATCTTTTGCTATTCGTTTAACTTCCATAGATACTCCATAAAAAGTAAAAATCTAAAGTTTAGATTGGTAAATATCTAAAGTTTACATTGGTAAAAATCTAAAGTCAAGACTGAAAAAAATGTCAATTTTTCATCTTTGCATACTCAGTTATAAGTAAAGAGACACAGAGTCTGTCGTTTTTGCAAAAAAATTGCAGAAACGTGTCAATAACGAGGATTAAAAGTCCTCTGTTATTAGTGGTGCGGTTAAGAACCGCAGAATCAAACAAGAATGTCAATAAGGAGGCATTAATATGATAATTGGAAACATCTTATGCATAGCCGCTGGCGCAGGAATCGGAGCACTTAAATCAGCTGCAATTACGTGTGCTGCAAACGAAGTTAGAACGTTTGTGGCTGAACAGTTTTCTAAGGATGCGATGGAGAATATCGATAGTGCGGAGATTATGCGAGGTGATATGACGCATGCTGTTAACGTGCGAAATTTACAAAGCATATCTCCAAATCCAGTAAATTGGAAACATCCTGATAAAACTATTAATAGTAAAACCAATATCGCATCAACTAAAATTACGTATCTTTTAGTCATGAATAGATGGCTAGAAAGTCATAAATCTGAGATGTCTGAAAAAGAATATCGGGCACGTAAAAAGGCATTAAACAACGTGTATAAAGTCGTAATGCCTCAGTATCAGCAACAGTTAAATATGATAGCTACGATATGATTAAAATAAGGCCTCCCCCAATCAAGGAGGTCTTATTTTTTTCTATCGACATCACTATGAATTATAATTCGGTTTATTGTCAATTATCTGATTTAATAAAGCTTTTTTTCTTATATAAGCGAATAGAACTTGGGTACAATGATGCTCGTACTGTATATGCATCAATGCTTGACGAAGTTTGTGAAAAATACGCTGCATAGCAATATTTTTTTTAGAAACATGTCAATTTTTCATCTTTGCATACTCTGTTATAAGTGAAGAATGAAAAAAAACTTTACGGTCTAAAAGGAGGCTTGAAAATGAATATATTAAAATGTTTATCCAGTATAGCTAATAAGGGAAGCTTGAAAATAGGTTCAGACATCAATCTGGTAGAAGGTCAAGATACAAACATATTTTCTGATCCAGACAGCTGGTGGATGATAAACACAGCCCCTTGGGGAGGAGACACAGACTCTGTCGAAGGTTCCGGGTTGATAGCTAACGCATTACTAACCATATTTAAATGAGATTCAATTCTAGCCGGTTCTGCAAAAAAAAAATTGCAGAAATGTGTCAATAACGAGGATTAAAACTCCTCTGTTATTAGTGGTGCGGTAAGAACCGCAGAATCAAACAAGAATGTCAATAAGGAGGCATTAATATGATAATTGGAAACCTCTTATGCATAGCCGCTGGTGCAGGAATCGGAGCACTTAAATCGGCTGCGATTACGTGTGCTGCAAACGAAGTTAAAACGTTTGTGGCTGAACAGTTTTCTAAGGATGCGATGGAGAATATCGATAGCCCGAAGATTAGACATGGATCTTCATACATTTTAAGTGAAAAATGTAACTTGAGCGATGTGTCTAGCAATCCGAACGATATCGATTGGAAACATCCCGATAAAACTATAGACCGTAAAACCAATATCGTGTCAACCAAATTAACTTATTTGCTTGTAATGAATAGATGGTTAGAAAGCCATAAGTCTGAAATGTCTGAAAAAGAATATCAGAAGCGTAAAAAGGCATTAAACGATGTGTATAAAGTCATAATGCCACAATATCAGCGAGCAATTAATGCCAGTTTAGCAGGTTGACGACCCTCCAAAAATTGCGGGTCGTAAACCCTGTAGGAGGTAATATTATGGGATTTCTTCTTGATACAGTATATTCTATAGCAAACAACGGATCGATTATCAGTGCTGTTTCTGATTTTGAAAATCAATTCATCCTCATGCAAAGTAATAAACTGTATAATCAATACAGGGCTGATAAAGAAGCACGTAAAGCTATGGAAAAAGAAGCAGAAATTGCTGAAGCATATCAGCAGCGAGCACAGCAATTAGCAGTCGCAGAGAGACAAAGACTCGATGCATTAAAAAGTGAAATAATTTCAAAGTTAAAGAATGCTGAAAAATTAGCAAAAGTTGTAGGAAAACAATTTGACGGATTTGAATATTTAGCTATGCAGATGTCTAAACTTGAACAGAAAAGCCAGAAACGACAGGTTCCAGATTTTGACACATCTGAGTTAGACGCGGCAACAGCAGCATTATTTAAGTAATAAATATCTGGGAAATATATAAATGATAATTCTAATTATCAATTTTAATAGTCTGCATTGCTCTATTAAAATAGGTGCGGTAAGAACCGCAGAAACAAAGGGAACGGTGAAAAACACCTAAATAAAAGGAGAAAAAAACATGAACAAGATTTTTAATAAAAATGACTTCAACCAGAACGACATCAACGAAAGATTTAACTCATTCAAGACATACTCACAGGATGATGCAGACAAGGTGTTTAAGAATGAAGAGAAAATCAAAAAGATAATTCACAATGGAACCTTGGCAAAATTCCTTGATGATGTAGTTATGTACTTTCATATGCTTAGGGACTTCTTCAATGGAACTTACAAGGATATTCCTGTTGGAACGATAGCCGCCATAATATGCACCTTGCTGTATGTACTTTCGCCAATCGACCTTATTCCAGACTTTATACCTGTCGTAGGCTACCTCGATGATGCCGCAATACTTACACTGTGCCTCAATTTCACCAAAATCGACGTAGACAAGTACAGGGCGTTCAAGGAAAAATGGTAATGCAGGCAGGCGGGGTAAAACCTGCCTAAACTTAAGTGTGGGGTTTTAAATCTGAATATACAAAGCTTAAAAAACATATTATATTATATACATCGATAGAAAATTATATTGTAACTAGAAATCTTGATGATTTCAAAAACTCTAGAATTCCTGTAGTAAATTCAATAAAATTTATTGATATTGTACGAGGTTGAAAATGAATGTTCTTGTTGCAAACATAAGTATTTTTCCTTATAAAAGGGAAGAGTTAGTGTATAATATTCTTCTTGAAGAATGTGATGTAAAGGTTGTTAGAGCATATCAAACAAACGAAAGTATATTCAAAAGCCTTATAGAGCTGAGGCAAATAAAAGAATCTGGGGGGCTTGGAAAGATTATTGCCCTAGTTTCTAATAAGGCTAAAACTGAAAAAAATGCTGCTTACAATAATCAGACTTCCTTTGAGTACTACAAAAGTATAGTCTCCCAGCTTTCTCCAGATACAAATTTTGATAAAGATGTAGAACTTGAAGATAATGATGGAAATGAAAGACCTGTTCATGTTATTTTGAATGAACTCTGCTCAAAGATTGATCCGACTGATGTCGTTTATTTGGATTCTGCTGGAGGAAAGAGGACTACAGGAAATGTCATCCAGCTACTTACCAAGCTTTTAAAATATAAAGGAATACGAAATCCTTATTCACTATACGCAGATATTAATGGCAAACTGAACTTAATTTCTGATACAGCAGACTTTGTTAGAATGACAGAGCTTGCAGATGCATTTAACGAGTTCATGACATCTGGAAAATCTAAACAGCTTTATGTATGTTTTGAAAATGAACAATCAGCAGATATAAAAAGTCTTCTGTCTGTAATGACAGAATTTTCTGATAGGATTCAGCTTGGAAATATTGAAGGCATAGATCAGACTGTTGTAAAGCTGAATGACTGCATTGAAAAGATGAATACCTGTGATAATGCAAGTTCTATAGAAAGTGTAATACTAAAGCAATTTTTACCAGTTATAAAAGAAAAGCTTATTGGAACAAGCGATAAAGTTGATTACCTAAAGATTATAAGGTGGTGTCTTGATAATACGCTTGTTCAACAGGCTCTGACTATTTTTGTTGAAAAGATACCCGTGTATTTATTTGAGCATGGAATTATAAAATATTGTGGCGATGTTGTAAATGCTCGGAGAAAATATGAAGAGAATCGGGACAAGATGAAGCCTTTTGATTGGGAGACAGAAGTTTTCTATTCAGAAATTTTGGACTCGGAAGCTGCAGAGGTAAAAGAACTAAGAACATATCTTTCTGATGGTAAAATGCCAAAAAATGAGAAAGGCCTTAAAATTGTCAAGATACTAAAAAAAATAGAAAATACATGGTCTCCTTATGTAGAAAAAATAGAAATACCAAAAGAGTTTGCCTGTCTTCGTGATTTTATAAAATCAGGAAAATTTAAAAATTTTTCAAAGTTTAAAAGCGTTCTGTTTGCGAATAAAAAACTCTGCAATAGGTTGATTGGAATAGAACAAGAATCAGTTGATAGTGATGATACTTTTGTTAAGAAATTTATTTCCATACAAAGACTAAAGGAAGGCTTTAGACCAACCTCAATTGTATTTAAGGCACCTATCGAGGAAATTGTAAAGATTTACTATGGTTACATATATGTAAAGGCGCTGAGAAATCAGACAAACCATGCATCTTCTAATGAAAATCTTTCAGAAAAACAGAAATTCATATTGCAAGATGAAGGCTTTAATCTGTCAGAAAATACTGTGTCTACAGTTATAAATAATATTAGATATTCTCTGGACATTATTGAATCAGCGGATTTGAAGCTTAAAAATATAGAAAAAGCAGAAGAATCAGAGCCTATTGTTCCAACGAATCTGAAGGTGGGGGATATTGTCTCTGTTCTATGTACTAACAGAAAAATTGTTCGCATTGACGGCTATAATTACAACATTCAGCTTAATCTTCCTAAATTTAAAGAGCCAGACAACTTCCTGAATAGGACATTTGATGTCAAGATAAAGCAAATTTCTAAGAGTGGAAAAATTTGTCAGGTAGAGCTTTTAGATTGAATATACGGTATTTGAACTTCTTGTAGGTTATGAATATGAGTGCAAAAATTTTGAAGAATAATGAACTGTTCTGCATGACTGATGCTGGAAACTACATCACAGTCGTGTTTCAGAAAAAGAATGTGTTATACGATAAGGATATTGCTTTTTTTGGTAAAGATTTCTTTGATGTTATAAAAGGTAGGAATATCCGCATAAAAGGTAGATGTCCTGTAGAAATTTATGCTTATGCAGTGTACTGGTGCGTGCGTAACGGATGTAAGTCCATATCTATAGAAGAATTTAATCTTGGTACAGATTTACAGATATACAAGGAAGGTGAAAATATTTCTGATACTATTCCTTCTTGGTGCTGCATTAAGAAAAAAAATGATTCAGTAATTCTTTCTGTAATTCCGTCCAGTACCTTAGATGGAAAATGGTCAAAAGAGATAATTAAGGAAAGTAGTCGTTGCTTTAAGTTCTGTGATGAATCCAAGCCTCTGTTTCTTACAGGACGTGGCTCTCTTATTTTTTATGCCGTAATGGCATGTTCTGCAGCAGTTTCTGGATGTCGTAATGTTTTTATCGATAAGCCTACAGAGAAAAGCTTATTAAAAATCTCGGGTAGCTTTATCCCTTCTAAAAATATTGACGGCAGACTAGGTAAGATGATAGGAATTATTGGCGACCCGAACAGCGGAAAATCTGTATTCTCAAGAGTTATTGGATGCCTTGTTGAATTGTACGGTAATAAAAGTGTTTGGGTTTATGACTGTGATGCTGCAGCTCTTACATCCGACTGGTATATATATGGACTTCAACAAGCTCAGTCAGAGAAAGATGAAGAAAGAATAAAAAATGTCCGTAATTCCATAAAGCAGAAATGGTCTGAGCCGTTGGAACTGACTGTTTCCCAAAATATGGAGAATACAAAGAAATGCCTGGATTTTGTGATTGCTGATCTTCCTGGTGGCATGCATGATGACGAAAAAAACATACACAGAAGGATTCCTGATAAAGGACGTGTACAAATGCTGTGCAACTGCGACAGTTTTGTCATAATAGGACGACCAGATCGGCCTGAATCAATAGATGGATGGAAGTCTGCCCTTGCGGATTATAACATGCAAGAAAAAGTTGTGGCAGAAATATTATCCCAAAATCCAGAGCGAACTCCGTCTGTTGACAACTCCTTTTTTGATGAGAACGGAATCTTTCATGCTACGGTTTGCGGTTTGGACAGAAAAAATCCCATAAATGATATTGTTTCTGCTTTTAATTCATCATTCAAGGACTTTGCAGAAAAAATCTTGCAGGATTAGCTGTGCAAATCTAATCTGCGACTTTATACAGAAACTTGTAATTGATATATTTCTACTTTTTTGGTATGTTAATACGATAATGAAAATAGATACAGTAATAGATAATATTCTTTCCTCTTATGACAAGTATGGCGGAATCAATCTTGAAGAAGCTCAGCATTTTCCTAATCGTCAGAATGTAATAGATATTCTTCATGATATTCACTTTTTGATTTTCCCGGGATTCCGCACTGCAGATGATATTGACCGTCAGACATTGCGCTATGTAACAGGTCAGCGCGTAAACAGAATTGTTTCCATGCTGACCCGAGAAATTAAAAAGGCCCTTCTGTATACCGTTCATAATTCAGAAGTTGAACAGTCTCACTGTTTTAAACTTGCAGAGCAGACAAGCCTTGCTCTTATTGAGGAGATTCCTGAACTCAGGCGTATGATTGGAAAAGATGTGCAGGCAGCCTATGATGGGGATCCTGCTGCGAAATCTACAAAAGAAGTTATTGTTTCATATCCAGGGCTTGAAGCGATTGTAGTTTATCGTGTTGCTCATTTTCTTATTAAAAGCGGCGTTCCTGTTATCCCGCGTATCATGACGGAATATGCTCACAGCCGTACTGGCATTGACATTAACCCGGGTGCAGAAATTGGTGAAAGCTTTTTCATTGATCATGGTACAGGCGTTGTAATTGGAGAGACGACCATTATTGGAAATAACGTAAAAATCTATCAGGGTGTAACTCTTGGTGCTTTGAGTGTAAAAAAAGAACTGATGAATAAAAAAAGGCATCCTACTATAGAAGATAATGTTACGATTTATGCAAATTCGACTATTTTAGGAGGTCAGACAGTCATTGGTCATGACTCGGTAATAGGCGGTAATACATGGATTACGCGTTCTGTTCCGCCAAATTCAACGCTTACGCAGGGCAAGAGACAAGACCCTACAAATTAGTGTAGAATTTTGCAGAATTTGCAATGAATTTCCTAAGGTGCTTATTGACAATATGAAATTATTCAGTTATAGTACCAAAACACATATTCAGTTTCAATGCTCTTGTAGCTCAGTCGGTAGAGCACATCGTTGGTAACGATGAGGTCAGCGGTCCGATTCCGCTCGGGAGCT